>JBNGDK010000024.1:0-28135 GCA_049975405.1 Candidatus Methanospirareceae archaeon | reverse complement strand
AGTACGCGTCATGCACCCCCGCGGGGATGATCTTGTTCATCACCGCGAGATCAACGTTGATGTCGTAGAGGTTGGCGAGGAGATACGTCCGTTTCAGGTTCTGAATACTGAATGCTTCGGGATTCGCGATCAAGCGTAAGCTGGTAACCGTACGATCAGCGATGATCTTCTGCAGCTTCTGGAGTATCTTCAGGAGCTTGATATCCTGATTGATGACCTCCTTGCCCGGTGTGGGGATCCCAACGATTGGCTCGGCCACCTTCGCTAGGCCCACGAACGGTGCGACGAGCTTGATCACCTTCGTGGCCGTAGACCCGAGCAGTGTGGGCAGATAAATATTCTTCAGTGCGTCGCCCGAGGGCACGGTATCGAGCACGATCACGTCGTACTGCCCTGATTCCACGTACTCGACCAGCTTCAAGAGCGAGACAAACTCGGTCATGTTCGGCAACGCGGCGATCTCGTAGGCCAGCACCTCGTCAACCCCTTTTGACTTGAAGAGCGAGACCACGTACTCCTGGATCGCCCCATAGGCCTCCCGCGCCTCGCGTATAGGATCAATCTGCACAGCCCAGAGCTGCTCCATGATCTCCGTCGGCCGGTAGTGCACGTCGGTCTCGAGCGCGTCTGAGAGCGTATGCGCCGGGTCTGAAGAGATAACCAGGGTCTTATAGCCCCGCTGGGCGAGCGCCAGCGCCGTGGCACTGGAGACGACTGATTTACCCGCACCGCCCTTGCCGGTATAAAAAATAACTCTCATATATCATCCGTTCCTTGCTTATTCATTTATACAAGCTTGAAGGTCGTGGAGACTGTTCCCGTCACCAGCTAGCTAACCTTTCCTAACAGTCTGAGTTACTTACTGGTTAATAAAGGAAATACGGAGTCCATCCTCGGCGAGTTTTGCCTTCGCGAGCCGCATCGCACGCGCACGTGCGGGCAACGCGACGAAGTTCCGTACCTCGCCCAGCTCGGTCGCCATCACCACCGAGAGGTCCTCGCCCACTCGCTCGACCTCGCACCCGGCCGAGCAGTTGCTCGCGGAAGGCAGTGGCACCAGAAGCTCAAGCCCCTCATCAGTCGCTCGCACCTCCACCGGCGCACCGGTGTAATAGACCTGTGCGGGGTCTTCTGCACCGAAGAGTGCTTCACCTATGGTGGAAAGCCGGGCTATCCCGCTGATCGCCGGCGGCGGGACGAGCGGGAGTCTCTTGAGCGGCACGGGTAGAATCGCAGCCGCCAACTCCGCCAGACTGCGCGCCTGCTCCTCGCTCCAGACGGCAGGGCACGCATGGAGTAGCTCGTCCGGCAGGACCCTGTTCACGATCGCGAGATCGACGTTGATCCCGTAGAGCTGTGCGAGGAGACACGTTCGCTTCATGCGCGAGATACTGATGGTATCGGGCGTTGCAATCAACCGTAAGCTGGTATGTTCGCGATCGAGTATGATGCGCTTCACCTTCCTGAAGGTCTCGAGTAGTTTGATATCTTCGTCGATCACCGCCCGGTCGGGTGTCGGGATACCGATGATCGGCTCGGCCACCTTCGCCACATTCGCAAACGGGGCAGTCAATTTGATGAGCGTCGCGGCATTTGAGCCGAGCAGCGTAGGCAGATAGACGTTCCTCAGCGACTCACCCGAAGGGAGCGTATCAAGGACAACCGCATCATAAGCGTTCGTATCAACGAGCTCAACGAGCTTCAGGAGCGCGATGAGCTCACCGGTCACCGGCAATGAGGCAAGGGCATAAACGAGCTGCTCATCCAGCTCTTCGGCCCTGAAGAGAGCGACCAGGTAATCCTGAATGCGCTCATAGTTCGCCCGGATCTCACGGAGCGGATCGATCTGCAGTGCCCAGAGCTGCTCGGCGACCTGCGTGGGCATCGGTTGCACGTCGGTCTCGAGTAGTTCGGTAGTGAAATGCGCAGGCTCGTTCGAGATAAGCACGGTTCGATAGCCCCGTTCCGCCAGTTTCAGTGCCGTAGCTGCAGAGATGACCGACTTGCCCACACCGCCCTTGCCGGTGTAGAAGAGGACCCTCATTGCTCGCGCCTCAAGGTAAAGAAGAGCCGAATGATACTGGAGAACAGTGCGGTGCTATCACTGACCGCCTTCACCTTGGTGTTCGCAGCACCTTTATCCTCCCAGTGCACGGGCAGCTCCTTGATACGGCACCCTTTACGCTGCGCACGCACGAGCAGCTCGGTATCCCAGAACCAGTGCTCGTCCTCGATCTCATCCAGAAGGTGGAGGATAGACCGCCTGCTGAAGGCTTTGAATCCGCACTGGTGGTCGCGCAGTTTCGAGCGCAAGATGAGCCGTACGAGGTAGTTATACACCGTACTCAGGATGCTCCGTTTCAACGATCGCTGCGTTTCACTCTCCCTGAGCAATCGCGAGCCAATGGCGATATCATACTGCTCGTCGCGGATTGCGCTGATGAGCGGCTTGAGATAGCTGAGATCCGTGGAGAGGTCCACATCCATGAACATAATAACCTCGCCCCGAGCAGCCTTAAATGCGCGGTTGAGCGCCTTCCCGCGACCCAGGCGCGCGTCACTGTGCATATGCCGCACAGACGGGTCGTTCGCCGCGATAGCGCGTGCGAGCTCAGCGCTGCCATCGGTGCTGCCGTCCTCAGCGATGATGAGCTCGTACGAAGGCGTGGCCGCAGTCATCGCTTGCTTCGTCTGCCGTACCGCAGCTTCCAGCTTTCCCGCCTCGTTATGCGCCGGGAACACGACAGAAACTGCTACCTGGTCTCGTCCGGGTTCGCTCATCTTCGTCTACACAAACACCCACACCTACACGCACAAACTACCCAAAAAGTGCGATGAGTTATCAGATCAATGCAACGCTTGATTGCTTAGTCAGATTAAGGAGAGGGGATATAATTAAATATTGAATAGCGCCGAAGTAGAAGTAAGTGCAGGGAGGTTTTGACGCGCGTATGCACCTCCGGGTGCTGGTAGGTACGGGGTATGGTAAACGATCGAGTTTCTGGATTGCACGCCTAAAAAGAAGCAAGGAGGGATTGCATGCTGGAAGACTGGAACGTGATAGTAATAGGTGATGGCGATCGCGAGCGGGACTTGTTAGGAGCTCTGGAAGCGGACGGCGAATTTGAGCGGTCGGGGTTTCGGGACGTCGTGATCGGGCACGTAGATGATATCGTGGAGTTCCTCGAGGATGCGGAGCAGGGTACATACCCGATGTTGCAGCGGGTGATACCCATTGATGACACGTTCTTAACCTCGCCCGAGATGTTAATCGACCGGTTGAAGATGCGGCTCGAGCGGTACATTGATGAGATCGAGCCGGGTGAGACCTTCGGGATCCGCGTGGAGCGTCGCGGCATGAAAGAGGCGATCTCGAGCCAGAAGGTGGAGCGCGAGGTCGGTGGCTATTTCTTTGACCTGGTAGAGAAGGTACAGGGCAGGAAGCCAAAGGTGAACCTGAACCATCCGGATAAGTTGATCGCAATCGAGATCATCGGGAATCAGTGCGGGATCGGGTTCATTACGCGCGAGATGCTGGAGAAGTACCGCGTGATCAAGGTGAAGTGAGTGCGAGGAATGACTGATGCGAGCAAAGCGGGTACTGACCATTGCGGGCTCGGACAGTAGCGGTGGCGCGGGGATACAGGCGGATATCAAGAGCTTTGCGGCGCTCCGCGTTCACGGGATGTCGGTGATCACCGCGATCACCGCCCAGAATTCGACCGGCGTGCATGCGGTACACGAGGTGCCGGTGGAGATGGTGGGTGCACAGCTCGCCACGATCACCGCGGATGAAGGCCTCAGGGCCGATTACGCGAAGACCGGTATGCTGTATTCCACAACGATGATCGAGACGGTAGCACGGGCACTGGAACGCTCTGAGATCCCGTTCGTGCTCGATCCGGTAATGAAAGCGGGTGCTGGTGGGGCGCTCATCGAGCATACCGCGCTCCAGGCACTGACCACGCACCTGCTACCGCTCTGCTCGGTGATCACGCCGAACGTGCCCGAGGCCGAAATCCTGAGCGGTTTGCCTATCAGGACTAAAGACGAGCTGAAGGCAGCCGCACGAGCGATCCACGCGCTGGGCGCACGGGCAGTCATTATTAAGGGCGGGCATCTCGCGGATGAACTCGCCGCGGGCAGAGCGATGGATGTGCTTTATGACGGCGCATACACGGAGATTAGCGCGCCACTCGTAAAAACGGAGAGGATCGTGCACGGCGCCGGCTGCACCTTCTCCGCGGCCCTTGCTGCGGAGCTGGCAAAGGATAAACCGCTGCATGAGGCTGCAGCAACGGCGAAAGGGTTCGTGCATGACGCGATCGTCAACGGTGAGCTCGTGCCCGGGTTGCTCATGGTGAACCAGGTGAAGGGATTACAAACGGACGCTGACCGATACTGGACTGCTGAGAACGTGCGGCTGGCCGTTGGCATGCTGAAAGCGACCCTCGGCTTCGAGCGCCTGATACCCGAGGTGGGCACGAATATCGGCATGGCGATCGACGGTGCGACCGGCGAGCAGGACGTTGCCGCGGTCGACGGCCGGATCATCCGCACGGCGGACGGATTAAGAGCTGGGTGCGTCGCCTTCGGTGCCAGTGACCACGTGGCGCGGCTGATACTGGCGATGCGCGCGCAGGAAAGCACGTACCGCAGCGCGCTGAACGTTGCCTGTGCACCGGAGATCGTTGAGACCTGTCACCAGCTTGGGATGGCGGTCAGTTCATTTGAGCGCACGCAGGAGCCGGAGGACGTCAAGACGATGGATTGGGGTGTGGCAGAAGCGAGCAAAGCGTTCATTCCTGAAGTGATCTTCGATCGCGGCGCGGTGGGTAAGGAGCCGATGATCAGGATCTTCGGGACGACTGCGGTCGAAGTAGTGGAGAAGGTACGAAGAATCGTGGCAGCGTTAGCGTAAGTATCAAAGCTTTTTCTTTCTCCAAGCCACTGCTCTTCTGTAAGTAATTAAGTAACGAACGAACAAAAGCCCGATGAAGAAGGTGATTCGCGACCCGATCCATGGCTATATCGAATTTGATGAGCTCGCCCGTGCGATCATAGATACCGTGGAGCTGCAGCGGCTGCGGCGTATCCACCAGCTCGGGTTCGCTTATCTCGTCTATCCGGGTGCGAACCACACACGGTTTGAGCACTCGCTTGGCACGTATCACCTGATGTGCCTGCTGCTCGACCGGCTCGAAGTACCTGCCGCAGAAGAGCAGGAGCTGCTCGCGGCCGCGCTGATACACGATGTGGGGCACGGCCCGTACTCGCACGTGACCGAGCCGGTGCTCAAGAAGTACACGGGGAAGGGGCATGAAGATCTCGAGGCGGTGCTCTTCCCCGAGAAAGCCGAGCACGATGAGACCCGGGGGTCCGAGACGTTTGCCCCAAGGATTGCTGAAGTCGTCGAAACGTTTAGCTTGGACAAGATCGAGCTGCTTGGTTATATCAAAGGTGAGCGGGCGTATTTCTGGACGAAACGGGATCTCTCGCGGATACTTAACGGCGAGATCGATGTGGACAAGATGGATTATCTGGTGCGTGATTCGTACTATACCGGCGTGGCCTACGGAGTGGTGGACAATACGCGCCTCATTCATGGTCTGGATTTTGTCAATGACGAGCTGGTGATCACCGAGAAGGGGATACTACCCGCGGAATATCTGCTCTTCTCACGGTTCCTGATGCATCCGACGGTCTATAATCACCACACCGGACGGATCGCGCAGCTGATGTTCACCGCTGCTCTGGAGAGCCTGATTGACGCTGAACCAGAAGCTCACGACTTCGCTACCGCACTGCGAACAATGGACGACGCGGAGATCACCATCCGGCTCAGAAACGCGGAAGGGTATCCACAGGAGATACTCGGACGGATCGAGGCGCGACGGTTGTTCAAACGCGCGATCTATACGAATCTCCGCGAGCTGGACTCGGGCGTTGTTGACGCATTAGGGGACGATCAGAAGGTGCAGGAACTCAAAGAGGCGCTCAGCCAGCGAGCGGGCGTTGACCCACGTTACGTGCTACTGGACGTGCAAAAACCCCGGAATGACGTATTGGCAGAGAGCACGGCGAAGGTGGTCGTCGAGCACGAGTTCCTGAGTTTACGAGAAGTCTCCCCGCTTGTCGCCATGCTCAGTCGCGAGTTTGAGAAGCGGTACAAAATCGGGGTGTATACGCCGGGCGAATACCGTGCTGACGTGAAGAAGGCTGCAGAAGATATGTTATGGCCCTAACTGAACCCAGCCGTTGATTACGCAGAAGATCACGCCCCTTACGCCGTCTCGGCGGCTGGCGGGACGAAGATATCCGCAAGTGATTTGCGACCGTATTCCTTCACAACCACGTTAACCTGGGAGATCTCCGTTGAGATCTCGTTGCCGCGCACGGATTTCCGACGGCGTTTGCCCTGCTCTTTCGGATTGTACCCGGGCGGATTCAAAATCAAAATTCGCTTCCGCGCTGATCCCGCAACGTCCTTCCGCATCGGCATCCCCTGCATGTCCGTGCCGCCCGTTATCTCAAGCACGTAACCGCCGAGCCCGATGATGTCCGCATCCACGAGGTCACCGATACGCTTACCAATGAACAGCGCGTTCGCTTCCGCATCCTTGCCCTCGAGTTTGTACGCCTTCCCGGTCTTCGAATCGCTTATCACTATCTGCATCTTCGCGCTCCCTTTACGTTTAACACCTTAGATTATCAGCTTTCTTACTTAAAATAGAATTACTCAACCACGGTGATGTTCCTGGAACCCGCGTATGAACAGCAATCGCGCTCGCAATCACACGGGTGGTAATCAAGCCCTGATTACCGTAGCGTGTTATTCCGCCCGGAACTGCCTGCTTCTCTTGATCTCCTGCACTTCCTCGAGCACGTCCAGCTCTTCGACCGAGAGCACACCACCATGTTTCTTGAGCGCTTCAACTTCCTCGTCCTTCAGATTGACGTAGAGCACGTCGTTCTCGTTTATCTGCCGGCCGATTGTGGGCTTTCGAAGCGCGATCGCGACCTGCATCCCCTGCTCGGCTCGTGAGATACGTTCGCCCTTGTCCTGGATCTCATTGATCGGGCCGATGTTCGAGCCGTCACGCTTCAGGAGCTCCACACCAGTCTTGATCTTGCCGACTAAGATGTCCACACCGACGATCGCGGGTTTGCTCTGCCTGAAGAGGCAGCCGGGCAGTATCTTAACCTTTGCAGGCGTGTTCATGCGCTCAAGCAGTGCTCGCTTCTCCTGCTCACGCTCCTGCTTCACCCAGTCCTCATAGTCCTCGATCAGGCGGTAAATCACGTCGCTTATAAAGATCGGTAGCGCCGTCTGCTCAGCTAACTCCTTCGCATCAGGAAGGATACCAACATTGAACCCGAAAATCACGCGTAAATACCGGTCTCTCACCGTCGTCGCCTCTGTCACATCGCGTTTCGAGATGCTCCCGACGTCCGCGCGCTTAATCGCCTCTATACCCTGCTCCTTCAATTCCTGCGCGAGCGCTTCCAGCGAGCCCATAGTGTCCGCCTTGATGATAAGCCCTTCGGGCACCGTCTCCAGTTTCAGCGCGTCGAGTGCGCTCTTCACGTCCGCTTTCACCGCGTCCAGATGCTCCGCTTCAAGTACCACGCGTACCTGCGAGCCGGGCAGTGCCAGCTCCAGGTTCGGCGCTACGACTTTCACACCAGCCGCGGCATGCACGGTCTTCACACGCTCGAATTTGCGCTCTGTACGTATCTCCTGGAGTGCACGGGGCTTCAAAAGCCCTTTTACCTTCGTCACGATCGGCTCCGCCTCCGTGCTGCCCACCACGATCGTATCGCCGACGTTCAGCGTGCCATCATAGAGGATCACGTCGAGCGTGGTGCCGAGTCCCGTCTCTTCCTTCTTCTCCAGGATCGTGCCCACGCCTGCCTCTTCCACATGCAGTCCGAGGGAACGTTCGAAGTACTTCTGCGATAGCCCGATCAGGACGAGGAGCAGATCCGCAATGCCCTCGCCGGTCTTCGCACTCACGGGTACAATGGCGACGTTCTTCGCGAAATCCTTTATACGGTCGTACCGATCAGCCGAGAAGCCCTTATCGTGCAGATCGCCCACGATGCTATAAATCCGGGTGTCGATCTCCTGCTGTAGATACTCCGGCTGCGTTCGGTAATTGAGCATAAAAGGCTGCTTCTTCGAGTGCCAGCCTCGTATCCGGTCGATCTTATTCAGCACAACGACGAACGGTGTCTTCAGCATTCGCAGCACGTTCAGCGATTCATAGGTCTGCGGTTGAAAGCCTTCCATCACATCGATCACGATGACCGCAACATCTGCGAGCGCGCTGCCGCGTTTGCGTAACGAGGCGAAGGCATGATGCCCGGGTGTATCAATGAAGAGCAGCCCCGGGATGCTAATGCCCGTCCAATCAGTTCTTAACGGCTGGCAAATCGCCTTGATCGTCTCAATAGGAATCTCGGTAGCGCCGATATGCTGCGTAACGCGGCCCGCTTCCTTCTCCGCCACCATGGTACCACGCAAGGAGTCGAGTAACGTGGTCTTCCCGTGGTCGATGTGCCCCACGACAGAGAGTATCGGTGTCCTGATCTCGCGTTTCGTGCTCATACCGCTCGCTCCCCAGACTCATTTCAGTCACGGTTAGTTCTTTTTATTCCACCAGGAGAAAAAGCCCTTCTGCCCTTGCTCATCCTCGTGGTGGTCTCCCTCTCGCTCGCGCTCCTCCTGATCAAATTCCTGGAGCAATTCCTTCTGTCGCCTGCTCAGCTTCCTCGGCGTGCGCACCCGTACGCGCACGACCATATCCCCGCGTCCCTGACCTTTCAGGTCCGGCATACCTTTATGCTTCAGCACGAAGGTCGCGCCAGACTGTGTACCTGCCGGTATCTTCAGTCGCTCACTGTCGCCATCAATCGTGCTCACCTCGATCTCATCGCTGAGCGCGGCCTGCGCGAATCGCAGGGGGATATCGCAGATAAGATCATTCCCCGACCGCAATAAGAAGTCGTGCTCACGTACCTGCATTACGACGTACAGATCACCGGGGGGCCCGCCATGCTCGCCTGCATTGCCTTCGCCTGCGATACGCAAGCGACTGCCGGTATCAACACCTGGCGGCACCTTGACGGTAAGCTCCTTCGTCACCCGTAACCGCCCGCGACCGTTGCACGCTGCACAGGGGGACGTGATTATCTGACCCGCACCACCACAGCGAGGGCATGCGGAGATAGAAATGAGCTGCGCAAAGCCCTGACGGTGCGCCCTTCGCACCTGACCTGTGCCGCCGCAGTCTGAACAGGACTCCACGCCGCCGGGTGCTGCGCCGGTACCGTCACATGATGAGCAGACCTGCTCTTTCGTAATGGTTATTTCTTTATCCACACCCTTCGCCGCCTCTTCAAGCGCGATCTCGAGATCATATCGGATATCACTCCCGCGCTCCGGGCCATAGCGGTTTTCCGGTCGCGCGTAACCGCGGCCAAAGATATCCTCAAAGAGCGTGCTCCCGAATCCCCCGCCGACGCCCCTGCCCTGGGTACGGCCAAAGCCGAAATTGCCGCCGAAGATGCCTCTGAACAGATCGCCAAAGATGTCCTCGATATCGCCATAATGCGTGAAATCAGACCATTCGAAGCCGCTGGGACCAAAATTAACGCCGGCATGGCCAAAGCGATCGTAATTTGCCCGCTTCTGCTGATCGGACAGAACTTCATAGGCCTCAGAGACCTCTTTGAACTTCTCCTCCGCCTCCTTCGGATCGCCTTTATTCAGATCAGGATGATATTTCTTCGCCAATCGTCGATACGCGCGCTTGATCTCATCCTTTGATGCGGTCCGCTCCACGCCGAGAATGGTATAATAGTCCTTTGTTCCAGCCACCTGCACTACTCCTTCGCTCTATATAATTAATGAAGTGTACCGGAGCGATATAACTTTTTTAGCCGCCGGAGAAGCTTCACTTATTCAACGGTTTGTTCCATCAGAAATACCAAGCGGAAGGGGTCGAACAGCATAACCCTTTATATATAACCTCGACCAAGAGTTCATTTGTTCACTGAAACAGTGAAGGTGGTGAAGGTGTGATGAAGGTGCGGGTGGAAGTGACGGATGACGCGGGCGTGAAGTCGTCCATAGAGAAGGAGGGCGATTTGCAGCTTGAGATGCTCAAACAGGCCACGATAAAGGACGTACTCAAGTTTTTAGAAGGGCAGCTTGCCCCGATCGCATTACAGGACGCTTACGATCCCGATGGCGAAGGGCTCACGATCAAAGAGCGGCTTGCTTCTTTCTTGCGGTATGACCATCAGGCACCCCAGGGCTGGTTCACGTCTTCACAGGTGCGGCGAATTTACGAAGATAAATTTGAAGAGAGTGTGCGGCTGAGCACCATCTCGACCTACCTGGCGGGCTTGCATGCTGACGGGATTCTGGAACGAAAAGGGAGCAGAGCCAAGCGTCAATACCGGGTCGCCACTGAGAAATTGAAGATCCCCGTCCTGTTCGACCTTGGCCCTGGAAGTCCCGAGATAGAGACGTTGAGTATAAATCGGGACTGTTAATACGCTGGGTCGTGCCACTTTGTCATGAGAGTTCCTCCAGCGCCTGTGCCCGGAAGAGCGAGTACAAAACAAGCTCAAAAGGTGCGTACGAGATTCTGGAGCAACTCCTTTATCCGCTCCTTGAATGTTCTAAGCGAGCCCTCGTTCCGCACCACACGATCGGCCTGCTGCATTGCCTCGCCCATACCCCAGCGGTTCTCACGCGCCTCACGCGCCTTGAACTCCTCGAGTGACAACGAGTCGTCACCTCGCCCACGATTTTTTATACGCGTATAGCGCAGCAGAAGCGGCGCATCGATCAGTACGAGCACAAAATTCGCGCCAAACTCGCGCTTAAACGCTTCTACCTCAGCACTGCCGCGAATACCATCAACCACAATGAGGTTTGCCTCCAATTCGTTCCCTCCGCGCACCATCAGGTCATGGATGCGGGGAAAGCACCGTTTGGCGATAGCATCAAGCCCCTCATTCGCCCGGAGCTCGTTCGCTATGCTGCCTGCATGCTCATCAGATATGGGCAGATAACGCCTCTGGAGCTCCGCCCGTATCACATCGCCCATGGTGACGATCGGGATGCCCAGATCCCTCGCAACGGTGGCTGCGACGGTCTTTCCTGATGCAGGTGCGCCGATGAAGGCTAATATCTGTAGCGTTCCTGCAGCCACTTTTCCGCGGCACCTCGGGCAAATCTCCGCTCCGGTGTAGCATGAAGCACATTAATGACTGAGAGCAAGTCCCCTTTATGCACGGTACCGTCGCTAATGGGGAGAAAAACGACGTCATGAATAAACCGGCGCGTCTCAACGGCCTTGGGCTCGCCCACCGATCCAGTTAAAAGCACCACACCAAGCGCATGTCGCAATGTGGAGCAGGGTAATATAATTGACTTCGGCGGAATCTCAACCTCTTCTATCTGGATCGTCACGGTCTTGTCTTTCTGTACGTCTTTGTCCTCCTGGGCGATGATCATCTCCCACTCACCATGGGGGCCCACGGAATAGCCGTATCTATACGCGACTGTCTCCAGTTCGCACGTCTTCCCGCCGATCTCATCCTCCCAGTACACATACTTTATCTTCGCCATGTTCTTGAATTAGAGCGTCACTAGTCTTTAAGTTTTCCGATTGAGCCCGGCCAATCGCTTGTCCCAGTACTCATCCAGGATCTTCGATTCCGCAGAATTCTCGAAGACCAGCACAGCGCGATCCGCCTGCGTGATCACGCCGAGATAGTTCAACATGATGCTCTCCCACTCGTTCTCGGTCAGCCCGCGACCGACCGCGGCCTCGATCACCTCGCGTTTGAAGACCAACCGCTGATCGCCGCGTATCCTGATCAGCATCCCGAAACAGCAGAAGGTAGCATTATTCACGGTATTATCCGTGCAGAGCGCCTCTGCAGCCCGCAGATTTGCCGGTATCGCCTCAAGAAATACACTCACCATGTTCGCTTACCTTACCTCCTTAATCTTAGCTCATCTTACCTTAAAGATCACTTCCTCGCCCTGCTCTCGTGTCCTGATTCTCACCTCGTGCAAGGGCGCCGCGCTAACCGCCTCCGCCGCGAGCTCTTTCAATTCCGCACGGCTGAATACTGCTGCTGCGTCGAGCGTTTGCCCCGCGACGACCTCTGCCCGCCCCTGCTGGATGACGTACGGCTTTGCATGGGCACCCTGCGCGACAAGCTCGCGCGCGATTGCCGTCACCTCCTCGTGGGCCACAAGTCCTTTGAAGACCGTGGTGATCACCTCGAAATCAACCGCGGCGCGAACGCAGACTTCGAGCGTGCGTTGTACCCGTTCCGCAACGCCCGTAGCCCGTGTTAGCTCGTCGTACAGCGCCCCGGACGAGAGTGGTGCTTTGATATCAAGGAAGATCTTCTCAACGAGACCTTTGTGTAACGTCGATTCTACCGCTTCTGGATAGTAGCCACAGGTCTGCACGGCGACGAGCAGCCCGTGCTTCCGGGCCACGGCGGCAAGCGCCTCCAGTGCGTTCGGCTGCATAAACGGTTCACCACCCGAGAGAACGACCGCATCGACGAACCCTTTGTTCTTCACGATCTCCGCCTCAAGATCCTCCAGATTCACGTCGTTCGAGCCCGCGCGGATCTGCGCATTCTGACAGTAAACGCAGTTAAGCGGGCACCCACGCAAAAAGATGACCATGGCGGTCTTGCCGCGCCAATCGATGGTGGAAACGGGAACGATATCGCCGAGGTTTACGTGTACCATGCGTCAGAAATAATCAACAACGCGCTCGAGAGCACGAGCAATGAGGTCGGCGCAGTTCGTGAGATCCCGTAAGCTCAACAGCTCCACCGGCGAATGGATATAGCGCGTGGGAATGCTCACGACGCCCGTAGGGATCCCGCTTTTTGTCAGATGGATCACGCTCGCATCGGTATTCCCTCCATCGCCGACGCTGAGCTGGTACTCAATAGTGTATTGAGCTGCAGTCTCTTTGAGCCAGGTAAGTACCGCGGGCGGGGTGATAATGCCGCGTCCCGAGGCGTCGGAGACGGTGATCACCGGGCCTTTTTCCAGCTCCACCGGCCGGTCCTTCTTCTCTGTGCCGGGGTGGCCACCCGCGACCTCCACATCAATTGCTAAGGCGACGTCCGGCGTGAGTGCATACGCCGAGGTTCGTGCACCTTTCAGACCCACTTCTTCCTGCACGGTACTCACCGCATATACCTCGCCGTCCGTGCTCGTTCGTTTGAGCGCTTCGATCATGACCGCAACTCCTGCACGGTTGTCAAAGGCCTTACAGGTGACCCGTTCGTTACCGAGATCGGCGAGATGACGATCGAGGATAATAGGAGTACCGATTGAGATGCCCATCTGCTCCACCTCTTCTCTGCTCCGCGCGCCGACATCGATGAACATATCATCGAGTTTGATCACCTTCTCGCGCTCTTCCTGCTTCATGCCATGCGGTGGCTTTGAGCCGATAACGCCGTAGAGACCGCCGCCGCTCGCCTGCAGAATCACACGCTGATTGAGCAGCGTTTGGTCAAACCAGCCGCCAATGGGTGAGAAGGTGATGAACCCCTCGTCATTGATATGCTTCACCAGAAGACCGATCTCATCGAGATGTGCTGCGAGCATCACTGAGGGCTTCTTCCCGTGTCGCGTCGCGATCAGGTTCCCCAGCCGATCGATACAGATCTCGTCCACATAGTCCTCAAGCTCTTCCTCGATGATCGCCCGTACTTCACTCTCGTAGCCCGAAATACCGTGTGCCTCAGCCAATTTCCTCAGCAGTTCTTTCAGTTCAGCCATTTTGCGAGAGAATCCCGCCTCCCGGATTTGAACCGGGGACAGCACGGTGTCCGCGCGCGGTAATAAGATCTTCGGGAGGTGATCTAAAACGCCACACTACAGCCGCGCACTCTTCCAGTCTGAGTTAAGGCGGGACATATGTACATACCGGCCGTCACATATAAATATTGCACTATGCGCCCCTACTGGCCGAAGTATCTCCTCAGCGTTCACCATTGGGTAGCAAACGGGAACTCGGCGAACAGAACCACATCCACCAGCTCGTTTTCCTCGAGCAGCTCTTTCCCTTTCGGCATGAAGAGGTAGCCATCTGCCTTTGCGAGCGTGGTGATAGCGCCCGAGCCGGAGAGCATGGGAGTAGCGAGTGGATGCGCATCCGGACTCCTGGACGCGATGAGGTTGACGAGCACATATTCGTTCCGCCCCGGCTCGGAGAAGACACGCTGCGTCACCCGCGCGGTGATTATACGGCCTTGTTTGCCCGCAAGATCCGTTGTGAAGACCGCACCTGAGAGTCGGCGAAGCAGGGGTGCCACGAACTGGTTGAAGGTGATCAGCGTGGATGTGGGATTCCCGGGCAGGCCGAATATCGGTCGTTCCTGGAGCATACCGAAGATGAAGGGCTTACCTGGTTTAATGTCAACACCGTGCACGAGGATCTCGCCCCGCTCCTCCAGCGCCTGGGGAAGCAAATCGCCACCACCGGCCGAAGTACCGCCCGAGACTAAGATAACGTCTGCTCCTTTATCCGTCGCTTGTTGTAGTTTCTCGGCCAGTGCTTCGCGGGTATCCCGAGCAATCCCCAACGCGTACGGGATACAACCAAGCGCACGTACCGAATCGCAGAGGGTCTGTGCATTCACATCGTAAATCTTCGCTGGTGGTAGCGTTTCGCCCGGTGTGACGAGCTCGTTACCCGTAGAGAGAATGGCAACACGGGGCTTTTGATGCACGAGGACGTCCTTGAGCCCACATGCTGCCAGAACACCGGTGGCACGGAGCGTGAGTACCGCGGCAGTTGTTAGTATCCGCTCACCTTGTTTGATGTCCGAGCCCGCACGCATCACGTTCTCTGCTGGAGCGACCGGTTTGAAGATCTTCACCGCTTTGACCGATCTGCCCTCACGGCGCTCCTCATACTCTGCGGTGTTCTCGATTTTGACCACGGCGTTGGCGCCTTCTGGCAATGGCGCGCCCGTTGCTATACCCATGCAAGAGCCTCCGGTCACCGTTTGGGAGACCTGCTCGCCAGCATAAACAACGCCCTGCAGCAGCAGTGAGACGGGATGATCTTCATCGGCGTAGAAGGTATCCGCAGCCACGACCGCGTAGCCATCCATTGTTGAACGATCGAATGGCGGGACGTCGAGCGCGGAGACGATGTCGGCTGCAGCAATACGGCCGAGCGCCTCGGTAATGCTCACCCGTTCCACCGTACGACCGCTCATCGTCCGGCGCTCCACGAGCGCGGTTGCAACGCGTGCTATAAGCGCCTCTGCGTCCTGCTGCTCAGTGATCTCCAGGAACTGCTTGCCCATTGAACGTTTACTGAGAAAGAACGTTCAATCAGAGAAAAAGCTTCGGGCTGCTAGTCCGTGGTCTCTGTGGACTCGTCACTGCGCGTTGAGTGTTTTTTAGCACCGTAGCCCAGCGCCGTGAGCATCTCCACCGGGAACGGAATGACGACCGTCGTCGCTTTCTCCTCGGTCGCCACCTGGATGGTCTGGAGCATCCGAATGAACATGCCGCCCTCCTCTTTCTCGAGGACATTTGCCGCCTCTGCGATCTTCTTCGCCGCCAGGAACTCCGCATCTGCCGCGATCACGCGTGCCCTCCGGTTCCGCTCCGCCTCTGCCTGCGCGGCCATCGCCCGCTGCATCTCCTTTGGCAGCTCCACGTCCTTGATCTCCACGGCCGAGACCTTGATCCCCCAGGGGTCCGTCGCCTCGTCGATTATCTGCTGCAGCTCCTTATTGAGTTTATCGCGCTTAGAGAGCAATTCGTCCAGTTCCGCCTGCCCGATAACACTGCGGATGGTCGTCAGTGCAATCTGAGATGTGGCATACTGGTACTGCTCTACCTCGGTCACCGCCTTCTCGGGATCCAGCACGCGGTAATACACGACGGCATTGACCCGTGTGGTCACGTTATCCTTGGTGATAACCTCCTGCGGCGTGACATCGAACACCGAGACGCGTAAGTCTATCTTCACCATGGACTCAAAGATCGGGATGATCAAGAACAGCCCGGGACCTCGTGCACCGACCAGGCGCCCGAGTCTGAAGATAACACCGCGCTCATATTCCTTGACCACCTTGATCGAGGATGCTAAGAGCAGCACGACGAAGAATACAATCCCAATAACCCATTCGAAAGCCATGTGTCAGCTTATCACCTCTCCTAACCTTTATAGCCCTTTGTGCTATATATATCTTTGCATTCCGCCGTTACCGGACGTTCGCACGGATGCTCAAAGGGTTAAATGCACCGGCGAGAAAGGTAAGAGCATGGGCGAGAAAACGGCGGTTCCGTCACAACACAAGCGCAATGTACAGCAGCGGTATAACTGCGCGATACTCACGATCAGCACCTCGAAATACTGGAAACGAGCACGTGGTGAGAACAATATTGACGATCGTTCGGGAGAGAGCGCACAGGAGCTCGCGCGTCAGTTTGGGCACGTGGTCGTGTATTATGAGGTGGTGTCTGATGACGCAGCACTCATTGGCGCGGGTATAGCGAGCGCGCTGCGCTCGGATGCCGATTTCATCATCACTACCGGCGGAACCGGCTTGACAACACATGATATCACTATAGAAGTCGTGGTGAACCTGCTGGAGAAGGAGATCACCGGCTTCGGCGAGCTCTTCCGGCGCAAGAGCTATGAGGAGATCGGTACGGCGGCGGTATTGAGCCGTGCACTTGCCGGCGTGGTCGCTCAGAAAGTGATTTTTTGCTTGCCCGGATCACCTAACGCGGTCGAATTGGCGCTGCGGGAGATCATCATGCCTGAGATCGCGCATATCCTGAAGCACGTGCGCGAATGACCTGATTGCGATTGCGATCGAGATCGACGGCTGCGCCGTCCGTACTATAACGGCACGTCATGAAGAGAATACGAAGTGGGGTCGGTGCGATTTGAACGCACGATCGGCGAGTCTGGAGCCCGCTGCCCTACCGGACTAGGCCACGACCCCCCGTTTCTGTATACCTGTAAGGCTACTCGTTTATTAAAGTACTCACGCTACGCAGCAGGCAGGAGATCGCCACAGATCTCACGCATCTTCGCCTCGCCCTCGCGTGGCCCGCGCATGATGAGCAGATCGCCATTCTTGATTACTGCGCTGCCCGCAGGATTATATACCCACTTGCCCTCTCGTCGCCTGATCGCGAGTATGAACATTCCGGTGCGGGTCTCGATGCGCAGCGTTTTGAGTGTCTGGTCAAAGATCTCCGGGTTCTTCGCCTCCATCTTCAGAATGATCTCATCAGATTCCTCGATCGAGGCCAGAAAGACCGGATGCAAGGGGATGTCCCGGAGCACGACGTCTGCGATCTCGTAAGCGGCATCTGAAAGGATCTCTGAGGACCATGCGATATGCAATAAGCCACGGAACTCCGCGAAATTGCTCCGCTTGGTCACCCCACGCGCCGCCTCGATCACCAGAATCTCCAGCTCTTCCTTCATCAAATCCATCGACTCCTCCATGCTCTTCACCTCGAGCGCGATCTCTTTATTATAAAAGCGAACGGCGGAATACGCGAGCCCGACCATCAGCTCTGATATGTTCTTCATCTCCGCGATGAGGTCCGCAATCTCCTCGGTGAGTCTTTTCCGCTGGAGCCCTTCGTCCGTCTCCTTCTCACGCTCCTTATATTCACGGCCCGTCGCCAGTTTACAGAACGCAGGTATGCCTTCTGTTGGACCGGACGTAATAATCAGATCGTTCTCCAGCAGTCGCTCATCCTTGTCGGGCGAGAAGATCCATTTGGAGCCGCGTTTCAACGCCAGGACGTGCATGCCCGTTTCTGTCTCGAGCTGCAACTCCGCTAACGACTTATTCCGCAGCGTTGACGGCGGCTTGATCCGTACATTGATGATCGCTTCCTCGAAATCCTCGCGGTCTAGATAGTCGGTGATGCTCACGGAGGTCGCAACCTTGGCGATGTCGCCCGCGGCATTCGCGATCTTTTCCGCAGCCGAAGCGATCTGTAAGATGCCGGCGAACTCGTTGGCGTCATCAATGTTCCGCGCACCCAGCATGATCGAGATGCGCAGCTTGTAAAGGAGCGAGTGCATCGTCTGCTCTAATTTGAATACTTCGTTCGCGATCTCGGGATTGCTGTAAATGATGGCGGAGTACGCGAGATCGAGCATCGAGCTCGAAATGTCCTTCATCTCTACGAGCACCGCCTTCGCATTGAAGGTCTTTATCTCGTCTTGGATTTCCTCTTGCGTCTTCACGGCCTTCGCACACCACCCTATGTAAGGGTTATATCCGCCCCCAAAGTAAGCATATCCTTGAAGAAGGAAGGATATGAGATCTTTACGCTATCCACACCGTTGACCACCGATTCGCCCCGTGCTGCAAGCGCCGCGATCACCAGTGCCATTGCCAGGCGATGATCATCGTGCGCAGAGACCGCTGCGGCCTTCAACGGGTTGCCATTCGTTCCTCTTATACTGAGGCCGTCGTCATTCTCGGTGATCTGCACACCCAGCTTCGTGAGCTCCTCTGCGAGGAATCGCAGCCGATCGGTCTCTTTAAACCTGAGATGCGCCACGCCCGAAATTTCGGTCGTGCCCGCAGCAACGGCTGCCAACACCGCAATCGTCGGTACCAGATCGGGATTCTCACGCATATCCACTGTGATCGCCTCCAACTCGCCCGATTCTGTCCCGCTCACCTCGACAACGCCCGTTGACTGGTTCCAGTGGAGAGAAGCGCCCATCGCCTCCAGTAATGCCACGATCCGCGCATCGCCCTGCGCGGATGGGAAGAGATTCCGGACCCTGATCCGTGAATTTGAGAGTGCAGCAGCGGCTAAGAGATACGAAGCGGAAGAGAAATCGCCTGGAACGGTAAAGCGTGGTAGCGTATACGCCTGTCCACCGGTTACCTGACACGCAAAATCGCGAGACCCGTGGGGACACGAACAGGGAATGTCAACGCCCGCCTGCTGCAGGAGCTCGGTCGTCATTCTCATGTACGGTACTGAACTAAGATTGGTTGCATGGATATAAGAATCATGCCCTACGAGCGGACAGGCGATGAGCAAGGCAGAGAGGAATTGCGAGCTCTGGGACGCATTGAACGTGGTCTTTCCGCCTTTGAGCGGCCCACGAACCAGGAGCGGCGCTGTTCCATCACCTTTGGTCGAGATTGCCGTGGCACCGAGATCCGTGAGCGCGGTCAATAGCGCCCCATTTGGCCGCTTACGTAACGAGTCATCACCGGTTAACACCGTCATGCCCGCACACAACGCAGCGACCGCGGTGAAGAAGCGAAGCGTGGTGCCCGAGTTCCTGGCATTGAGCACATCGTCCGGTGTCGCGGGCCGGCCGTCAACACCGTCTATCAGCACCTTCGGGGCCGATTCGTAACGGAGTACCGCAATTCCTGCACCCAGCGCCCGCGCCGCAGCCATCGTAGCTGCCGTGTCATCCGAGAGTAAGGGATAACAGATCTCACTCCGCTTTGCCAATGCGGCGATGGTGATGGCACGATGAGTATAACTCTTTGAGGGTGGTGCGATAGCTTCACCTGCGATCGTGGACCTGCGTACCCGCGCGTTCATGAGAGACGATAACGGTCAAGGATATGGGGATTAATCACATGACCTCCTGATCATTCGTGACTGGAATCCGTGATAGACGGAGAAACCTTCAACGATTCGCGTCTCCGCTTTGGCATCAAAGGAGACACCCGAGGAGTATAATGCGTTCGGCGATGCACGACCTACAACACGTGCAAGACCTTTGCTCAGCTTCAGGTGCACCGTACCGGTCACGCGTTTCTGGGTCTCATTGATGAAGGCGTTGAGGTCGTCGTAGAGCGGATCCATGATCAGCCCCTGATAGACCAGCTCACCCCAGGCCTGATCCACCGCTGCTTTGAACCGCAGCTCGTTGCGCGTGAGCACGAGCGCCTCAAGATCGCGATGCGCCTTCAGCAGGATGGTGGCCGCGGGATGCTCATAGTTCTCGCGCGCTTTGAAACCCAGAACACGATCCTCAATCATATCCGTGCGCCCGATACCGTGGATGCCGCCCACCTCATTCAGCCTCGTGATGAGCGAGAGCCCATCCATTCGCTCGCCATTCAGGGCGACGGGAACGCCCTGCTCAAAGCCGACCTGTATCAATTCCGGCCTATCCGGTGCCGCATCCTGGGAAACGGTCCATTTATAAATCTCTTCTGGCGGGTAGGCCGCGGGATGCTCCAATTCGCTCCCCTCTATGCTCCTACTCCAGAGGTTCTCGTCGATACTCCAGCGCTTCTCTGATTCAAAGGCGATACCGTGCTTCGCCGCATACGCGTGCTCCTCTTCGCGTGTCAAGCTCAACTCTCGTACCGGTGCCACAACTGCCAGATCGGTCGCTCTGAATATCGCATCGAATCTGAGCTGGTCGTTGCCTTTGCCCGTACAGCCATGAGCCACTGCTTCGGCGTCACGATGCTGCGCGACCTCCACCACGTTCTTCGCGATCAAGGGTCGCGCGATGGCCGTGCCCAGTACGTATCCCTCGTAGTCACCGTTCGCCTTGATCAAGGGGAAGAGGTAATCGTGGACAAACTCGTGCCGGGCATCGAGGAGTAGCGCGACATCAGCGAGCTTCGTAGCCCGATCCATGCCCTCCTTTATGTCAGACTCGGGCTGCCCCACGTCCACCAGCACCGCGATCACTTCATCGTACCCGTACTGCTCGCGGAGCACCGGGATGCAGACCGAGGTGTCCAGTCCTCCGGAATATGCCAGCACTACGCTCTTCATTGCGCCCGCTTGTATCGCGCCTCCTTCATGTCAGTAACGAAAAGTTCGCCGCTCAGGTGGCATAAGGGGTTCGCTTTCTCGAGATCCAGGACGCCCGGCGCTTTCCAGTACTCGTCCTTCAGCTCCGCAGCCACGACCCGGCCGGTTATCCAGATGTGGTCACCCAACTCGACCGTGTGCTCGCAGGTGCATTCGAGCCATGCAAACGCTTCTTTTATCCGCGGCGGGTGCACCATGCTGGCCCGAGCCTCAGTCAAGCCCGCGTGCGTAAGCTCGCACTCTTCGTACGGGTAGTCGGTCTCCAGGACGTGCAGATGCTCACCAAATTCCTTCCCCACCACATTGACAACGAACTCGCCATTCGCCTGGATGTTCCGCCAGGTATCGTGCGCCGGATTACAGGAGAAGCCGTAAAGTGGTGGCTCGAAGCTAATGGGCGAATTGAAGCTAAACGGCGCGGCATTTGCAATACCGCGATCAGAAATGGTGGTAATCACCACAGCAGTGCGAACAAGCACCTTATGAAAGGTATTTTGTGCAAGCTCCATTTTTCAAAAAACCTCCTATTCCTTTGATGACCTTTATACTCATGCTTTAGCACGGTTATAAATCTTTCCCATTTCACGCCGCGCTCGCCTGCAAGACCAGAAGGATTTTACGCCGCTACCAGTTCTTCGCCCTGGTCAATAACGATCCGACAGGGTGTGGGTAGCTTATAGCTCGCGCGGCGGAGCGCCTCCTTAGCCTGCTCGACGTTATCCGGCTCGACGCCAACGGAGAGCATTCTCTGCCCGCTATTCACCCGTGCCGCTGTTCCTACTGCACGGCCAAACGCGTGGCGCATGCCACTCGAGACACGGTCCGCACCCGCACCGGTCGCCAGCTTATTCTCGCGCAGCACGTGATGTGGATACAGTCGAATTTTCAGGTAGAAGTTCTTCCGCCCAACACCCTT
Organism: Candidatus Methanospirareceae archaeon; assembly: GCA_049975405.1. Taxonomy (GTDB): domain Archaea; phylum Halobacteriota; class Syntropharchaeia; order Alkanophagales; family Methanospirareceae; genus JACGMN01. Next base: position 6,338 of record JBNGDK010000024.1, on the reverse strand, counting down.
CACGAGATACCGATTGGCGAAGATACGTGCCGCTTCCAGGGCATTATGCCGAATCTGACAGGACTCTTTGGCGACCAAGGATAAGGTCACGGGGAACCTGAAACTGGTATTGCCCATGTCGAAGATGGTGATCTTGCTACCCGGTACACCACCCATGTACTCCCGTCGCACGTACGCATGTCCTGACACTCGCGTGTACATTCGAGCTGGCTTTCGGCTCATATTTGGCTCCTACTATTCAATCCCCCTGCTGCTTAAAAACCTTTCTTCAGAACGAGTGAGGGGTACCCGAGGTACGGCACGCGGACTTTCGCCACCGCAACGACCCACTCGGGCTTCACCGGCTCGACACCCAGCATAGGCTGGTCATAGCCGGAATTATTATCGCCTTTTGTGATATAGCCTGCGTGTGGCGCAGGCCTGCCATCAGGCATTGCTTCGCCTTCCTCCACCCAGTACATTGCTCGGTGGATAATGGGCGTTGCCGCGGTGCGCCCATTCGGGCGATAGATGATCACATTACCGTATTTGTTGAACGACTCATATCCCGTGAGTTCGCCCTCGTCATAGGTCGTAATGGTCGTGCGGTGCGGCGCCTGCACGAGAATCAAATCGCCCACCTGCATATTCGGCTCCATGCTCCCCGATTCAACGGCGAAGCCGATGTGCCACGAGCCCGTAGCCGCATAGGCGACCGAAACGATAAGCAGAACGATGACCAACGCTTCCAACAAACTCCTGCCCAATTCGAGCAGTACCTTCTTCGTCTCCATGCTCCCTGCGTAGTTTCCCATAGTATAGAGTACCGGAAGAATAAAAGAGGCACGAGAACTGCAGGCTGCATGCACGGTGCGAATCGTCGCGGAAAAACATTCCAAAAGGTTTATAACCCTTTTAGCACTTATCACATTCACCTCACCAATGACCAGTTCCACCGGCTTTGTCTATCACGCGGATTACTTGCGTCATGACACGGGCTTTCATCCCGAGGGCGCAGATCGCTTGCTCAGCGTCATGCGGAAATTAGAGCAGCAGGAACTCATTACGCAACTGGAACATATCATTCCGGAGCGCGCGCCGGTCGAGGCCATTACGCACGTACATACCGCCGAGTACGTGCAGAAGGTAGCAGACCTGAGTGCGCTGGGCGGTGGCATGCTTGATCCTGACACACCGGTCTGCGCTGCAACGTATGAGATCGCCCGGCTTGCAGCAGGTGGGCTCATAGGTGCGGCCGATAGCGTAATGGCCGAAGATAACGCCCTGAAACAGGTTTTTGCACTGGTGCGACCGCCAGGACATCACGCGAACGCGAGCCGCGGCCGGGGGTTCTGTATCTTCAATAATATCGCGATCGCTGCGGAATACCTGAAACGCGCGTACCACCTCAAACGCATGCTCATTGTGGACTGGGACGTGCACCACGGGAATGGCACGCAGGAGATCTTCTTCGAGGACCCCGCCGTTCTTTATCTCTCCACGCATCAATACCCGCACTACCCCGGAACGGGCTGGATAACGGAGGTGGGCGCGGGCGAAGGAGCGGGGTTTACCGTGAACATACCGCTTCCTATAGGGAGCGGTGACGCGGACTATCGCTTCGCGCTCAGCTCAATCCTGGTGCCCATAGCGCGAGAGTTCCAGCCCGAATGTGTACTTGTCTCCGCGGGCTTTGATGCGCATTCGACCGATCCACTCGCCTCAATGAACGTATCTACCGCCGGCTTTGGCTCATTCGCCGACCTCGTTCTGAAGATAGCGAACGAGCAGTGTGGAGGACGGGTCATACTGACGTTAGAGGGCGGTTATAACCATGATGCGCTCGGAGACTCAGTGCTGGCAGTCTTCCATTCACTCCTGGCTGGAACCGGTGCGCTCCCGAAGAGCGACGACGATATACGCCCGAGTGCGAAGGTACAGCAACGGGTCGCGGATGTAAAAGCGGTGCAACGGGCATATTGGCGTATGTAATAACACGGGTGAGTCATCATGCAGGCGGTGCGTGTGAACTAAAAGGGAATCGCAGAGATGTGTAATGAACCAGCGGCAAAGGGCATAAGCGACCGGTGCGGGATCGCTGGCATCGTGCTCAGCACGGGTAATGCGGCCCTACGGCTCTACTATGCGCTCTATGCGCTACAGCATCGCGGGCAGGAATCTGCAGGTATTGCTGTGTCCGGGAGCGCTGCAACGGGGCACGCGGAGTCGATCAAGCTGCTCAAGGGCGCGGGACTCGTCTCCGAAGTCTTCTCCCGGCAAGAAATGAGCGCGTTAACCGGAACGATGGGTATCGGGCACGTCCAATATTCCCCTGCGACCCGGGTCGAGACCACTGAACCGTTACTGGTCACGTATCGGAACGGGGAGCTGGCAATCGGGCTCAATGGCAGTCTGGTCAACACTGCCGCACTGCGGAAAGAGCTGGAACGTGACGGACGAATATTTCATTCGGACTCGGATACTGAGGTAATCGCGCAGTTACTCGTGAAGGATTTGATGCACCACACCCCGCTTGAGGCCGTGAAGGAGCTGATGCGCCGCGTCATCGGCTCGTATTCGCTGGTTATCTTGATGGACTCGGCGGTACTCGCGGTACGTGATCCGCTCGGTATAAAACCGCTCTGCATCGGCGCTCTGAAAGATGAAGCGGAGAACCTCACGGGTTATATCGTGGCATCAGAGAGTCCTGCAATTGACACCCTTGGTGGTGAGTTACTGCGCGACGTCCGCCCTGGCGAAGTAGTGATGCTCAGACTTCCGGAAAGCCCGCAGCGTCCATGGCGAGAGCACCAAACGAGTGTGCAGTTCGAGAGCCAGCAGTTATACCGCGGGAACAACAGCGCTCATTGCATCTTCGAATACGTCTATTTCGCGCGTCCGGACTCGGTAATTGACAGACAATTGGTATATAACGTACGGCTGCGCATCGGGGAGCGTTTGGCTGAGGAACATCCGGTGGAGGCTGACATCATCTCACCCGTCCCTGACTCAGGCATCACCTACGCTATCGGTTATGCGCGGCGTTCGGGTATTGATTACATGGAAGGCCTGATCAAGAACCGATACGTCGGACGAACGTTCATTATGCCGCAGCAATCGACGCGCGACACGGCTGTTCGCCTGAAATTAAACGTGGTACATACGAATGTGGCGGGGAAGCGCGTCGTGCTCGTGGATGATAGCATCGTGCGTGGGACGACCTCGCGCATAATCGTGGATCATTTGAAGAAGAAAGGGGCGCGGGAGGTCCATTTACGTATCGGGAGCCCGCCGATCATCGCGCCGTGCTATCTCGGGATCGATACTCCGACGCGTGATGAGCTCATCGCCTGTGGACGTGACCTCGACGAGATCGCGGCACTTTTACACGCCGATTCCGTCCGTTACGTGAGCCCCGAGGGGCTGATCGAGGCCGTGGGTATCGAGGTGAGCAACCTCTGTCTGGGCTGCGTCTCCGGTAACTATCCCGTGGAGATACCGGGTGAACGGTGTATCGCACGGCAGTTGCGACTCTCACACTTTGCGTGACCGTTCGTTATGTGAATAAAAAAGTGAAGGGCGCAACAAAAGGTTAATATGTGAAGACGCTTATCTTCATTTTAGAGAGGGACATAGAGGTGGTAGCCAAAACGAAGACGCTTGTGACCTGTATAGACCGTGATGATGATATCGGTTGGAAAGCGGGCTTGGTAACACCGATTATTGGTAAGGATGCGCTGTTATCCGCGGCAACGAAGCTCGCACTCGCCGATCCCGAGGAGTCGGACATCAATGCGATCTTCGAGGCGGTTCGGATCTACGAGCAGTTAAGGACTGGTGACACGGGCGTCGAGCCTGAGGTCGTGCTTATCGCCGGAGATCGGAGTGTCGGTGCGGTTTCGGATAGGAATATTGGCCAGAAGCTTGACGACGTGCTCGCTCAATTCCACGCGGACTCTGCCATTCTGGTCAGCGACGGTGCGGAGGACGAATGGATCATTCCGATCATCCAGTCGCGCGTGAAGATCGATTCTGTACGGCGTGTGGTGGTGAAGCAGATAGAGCCGCTGGAGAATACGTTTTACGTGCTCAAGCGCTTAATGGAGGACCCTAAGATTTCCCGGACGTTCTTACCACCGCTGGGCCTGATACTCTTTTTATTAGCTGTCTCCATGCTCTTGAATCTCTCGGGCGAGACGCTTGGGTTTATCCTGGGTATCGTTGGCGTTTATCTCATGCTCAAGGGTACGGGACGCGAGCATCTTATCATTGAGTTCGCTGACAGCGTGAAGCAGTCCTTTTATACCGGGAAGATCTCTTTCGTGACGTATATCGTCGCCGTTGTGCTCTTTCTGGTGGGCACCTCACAGGGTATCATGGCCTATACGGATGCGACCCCGGAGATCGGGGAATGGTTCCTGCTTGGCCTGGTGTACTTCATTAACGCCAGTATCTGGTGGTACATCGGAGCCGCGCTCGCCCCTATCATCGGGCGGATGATGAGTATGGTGATCGAAAAGGAACGAATCGTACGACCCTGGGCCATTCTCTTCTCGATCATTGCCTCCGGGCTGATCCTCTGGGGCGGGAGCGACGCCATCATCTGGTTGAGCAAGGATGTGCAGCCGATGGGTTACTTTATCCTCTTCTTCTCGATCCTCGGCGCTATTCTTCTTTCCTTTATCGGGGTGAAGCTGTCATTGTACATGCGCGGCACGCAGCCGAAAGCGCATCGAGAAGAAGCAGCGGTATGCGTCGACGCCGCCGAGGAAAGCGCGGCACGCGAGTGAGATTTCTGTGCGCTACACCGGTGTGGAGGTACAGGTACGAGCCGTGCCCTGCGGCGGTGTAAATAACACGAATACCGGATATAGTATGTAAAGTTCAAATAGAAAGGATATTTATATTACGATACCCATAATTTAGCTGGGGGTTGTTGACATGAAGGGTGAAGAAGACGTGATGGATGCATACGCGGAAGCGCGTTCGTACGAACGTGACGCGCGCACGGCGGAGAAGGAGGGCACTGACGAGGTTGCTTTAGGTCTGTGGCGGCGCTATGCCGATCTGAAGGAGCGAAAAGGGAGCTACTTCCTGTGCATGTACGGCTACTTTAACGTGGCGCGAATCCTGGATAAACTCAGTAACTGGCGCGAAGCGGCAGAAACCTTTAAGAAGGCCGCTAAACTCGCCGAGCGCCTGGGTGAGCAGTCACTCTGGGTCTTCCTGATGCATCTCGCGTGCCAGATGCATGAGAAGGCCGGGGACTATGCTGCCTGCCGTGATCACTACGAAACCATCGGTAACTTCTTCTTCACGCGCGATAACTTCTTCGGCGCCGCGGACGCGTACGAGCATGCTGCGGAGATCATGTCGCTCGCCGGCGAGGATATCTCGCGGTATGAAGTGCCCGTGGACGCATGGCAGAAGAATTACGAGTACTGGAAAGAGCACGGCGAGCTGGACGATGCCGCATGGAGTTTGAAGCGCGTGGACGCATATCGCTCGACGCAGCAGGGTATTTAGTGTAATGAAGCACTGAAGGAGCCAGACAGTACGTGGCTGGCGCTACCCCCGATAGTTTTATTTTTTCGCATGCTTACTACGAACTGCGTGCAGCATGGACGAAGAGCGATTACGAGCGCAAACGGTGCGATTTCGGGAGCTGGTTGGCGATGAAACCTTCTGGTTCACCGTCTCCCAGAACGTGGCGGTGATGGAGCGCGACAAGGAACGTTTTGAAGAGCTCGCGCTAAAGATACAGCAGTACTTCGCGTGTGACCGATGCGGTAAATGCTGTAGTGAGATGCCGATCCATCTGAACGAAGCAGATATCGAGCGGCTCTATCGCCTGGATGGGGAGGCACTCTTCGAGAAGCTGGACAGCACCGAGCTGGACAATTTCCTGAAGACGCCCTGTCCGTATCTAAAAGAGGGGTTCTGCACCATTTACGAGCAGCGACCCGCGGCGTGTAAGCTGTTCCCCTTCGTGGTGATTCGCCCGGTGCCGACGCTGCAGCTCTGCCCGATGGGTAAGAGGATCTTCGCGAAGTTCAAAGACCTGACCCGCAGATACGGCAAGAAGGAGCTGAAGGTGGAGTGGGAGACTGCACAACCACCTGAACTTCAGGACGATGCGGCAAAGCATATAGCCGTCTACGTCGCGCTCCCCATTCCCACGCTGGAGAAATTTTTAGGGTATCTGCGCAGGGACAATGAGAGAGCACGCGATGCTCCGCGAGTTTGATGCAGAGCGCGTGCGCGTCAATGTGCAGCGATTACACCGCTTCTTTGCCCGCTTCCGCAGCGATTCCGCTGGTGTTGATATGCTCAATGATCCGGGATTGAACGAGCACGAG
>JBNGDK010000023.1:0-29974 GCA_049975405.1 Candidatus Methanospirareceae archaeon | reverse complement strand
ACCGTCTCATAAATCTCCTTCACAGCAATCACGGCCTTCGAATCATCTGGGAGCTCGATGATCGGCGTGCCCACCAGATCGAACGCTTTGATCGCCTCGTCTTCTGGCACCGTGCCGACGAGCTCGAGCCCGCTCTGTGCTATTAATCCGGGCAGCGCTTTTTTCACCTGTGCCTCTTCCCCCACCTTATTCACGATCAGGAAAATGCGTTGTACATTAATCTGCAGCTTCTCAGCAAGCCGTTTGATCGACGATGCTGTTTCAATGCCACGTTTCGTTGGATCGCTCACCACCAGCAGCGTATCCACGTCCCGGGTCGTCCGCCGGCTGAGATGTTCCAGCCCTGCCTCGCAATCGATCACAATCGTCGAGAATCGTGCAGATAATTTATCGATGAAGTGCCGGAGCATATCATTGATCAGGCAGTAGCAGCCCGGTCCCTCAGAATGCCCCATCGCGAGGACAGAGAAGCGTGGCGTCTTCACTAGAATCTCCTCGATCTTGTACTCGAGCAGCATATCGGTGGGCATCTCCTGCGAGAAGAAGACCTGTGACGGCGACGCGATCTCTTCCCGCACGTCTCCGATCGTCTTCGTTATTTTTACGCCCAACGCGCTCGGCAGGCTCGTTGCTGGATCAGCATCGATTGCCAGCACGTGCTCACCACGTGCCGCTGTTAGGAACTTTAAGAGGAGCGCAGCAATGACCGTCTTTCCTGTGCCCCCCTTTCCTGCCACGGCAATGATCTTCCCTCGCTTTGCCATCTCGTCTCTTCACACCTTTTTTATCTGTCGCTGCCAGGCCAAAAATTTATAGGGTATTGTTCACGTTTGTACATGAAAAGCCCTATGTCCGCACCGATTTATCTCGAGACGTACGAGTGCGGTGAGCTTGACGAACGGATCGCGCAGCTCTGGGCTATCCTGCGTAGATGCACCCTCTGCCCGCGCGAATGCGGCGTCGATCGTATCACGGGTGAGCGTGGATATTGCAACTCAGATAGCCAGTTGATGGTCTCCAGCGCGCAGCCGCACTACGGTGAGGAGGACGTGCTTGTGGGCACGCACGGCTCAGGCACGATCTTTCTAACCAACTGTAACCTGGGGTGCATCTACTGCCAGAACTATGACATCAGCCATCTCGGACACGGGCGACCAATGTCCGAGGAAGAGCTCGCCCAAAACATGCTCAGGCTGCAGGACCTGGGCTGTCATAACATCAATTTCGTCACGCCCACACACTTCACGCCACAGATCGTAAAAGCGCTTAAGCTCGCGATAGAAGGTGGGTTGCGTGTGCCGCTCGTCTACAACTGCGGCGGTTACGAGTCAACGCGCACGCTCACACTGCTGGACGGAATCGTGGACATCTATATGCCTGATCTCAAGTACAGCGATAACGAGGTGGCAAAGAGATACTCTAAGGCGCATGACTACGTTGAGGTCTCCCGGGCCGCGATAAAGGAGATGCACCGCCAGGTCGGCGATCTCACTATGGACGAGCGAGGAATCGCGGTACGTGGCTTGTTGATACGGCACCTGGTGCTGCCACATGGCCTCGCGGGCTCTGAAGCGATCTTTGAGTTCATTGCCACCGAACTCTCGCGAGCATCGTATGTAAATATAATGGCGCAGTATAGACCTATATATAAAGCGTGCGAGCATGAGGAGCTGAGCAGGGGGATAACGTTGCGCGAGTACCAGGAAGCGCTCAGGAGCGCGCGGAAGTGGGAGTTGCACCGGGGATTTGAGGATTGATTGAATGACACGGAAGGAGAGAGACGAGCTAAAGTTTCTGGGTACCGCCGGCGCGCGATTCGTCATGATTACACAATTTCGTGCCTCTGCCGGGACCCTGCTGAGCCTTGAGGGCACCAACCTCCTCATCGACCCGGGGCCGGGCACCCTGGTGAAATTTACCGCGAGCCGACCGAAACTCAACCCGGCAAAGCTTCATGGCATTGTGCTCACGCATAAGCATCTGGATCACTCCAATGATGTCAATGTGATGATCGAGGCGATGACCGAGGGCGGTTTCAAGCCGCGTGGCGTACTGCTGTGCCCCAATGACGCGCTTCATAACGAGGGCGATGCGGTCGTCCTGAATTATTACAAGGGCCTTCTTGATCGCATTGAGATCTTTAAAGAAGGCGGCAGCTACACGGTGGGAAACCTCGAGCTTCAGACACCGAAACGGCACGTGCACAGCATCGTGGAGGCTTTCGGGCTGAATATCAAATTAAAGGGCGGGGATTCGACGATCGTCTCCTTTATTTCTGATACGCTCTATTTCGACGGCCTGGAAGAGTATTACGATGGCGCGGTGCTCATCATGAACGTCGCAATGTACCGAAGGCGGGAGGGAGTCGATCATCTCACCGTTAAGGACGCAAAGCGAATCATCGAAGCGCGGCGACCCAGCGTGGCAATTCTCACTCATTTCGGGATGACCATGCTCAGGAACAAGCCCTGGGAGATCGCCAAACAGCTCAGTGATGAGACCGGGGTGGACGTCCTCGCCGCTCGTGACGGGATGCGATTCGATCTCAGCCCCTTCATATGATCTTCGTTTTACGCTGCTCAGCTCGTGGTTCTAGAGATCACCGAAGACGCGTCTATGCCACGCAACGAAGTCCTGCTTCTCCTCTTCAGTCATGCTCGCGAGCTCATAGGCAGCTTTATCCAGCAAATTGCTCACCTCTTCGGGCTCCAGTTCCCGCAGCAGGTAGAGGAGTATCTTGAAGAAAACGTTTAACTTCGCTTCAAGCCGTCCTACGCGCTCTTGCAACTTCTCGAGCTCTTCTGTTTCGTTCATAGTTCTATCAACGCTTACGGTATGAAAAAAACGCTTACGGTCATGGACAAACACCAGGACGAGAAAAGATAAATCGAAGGCGGGTATATTAACAAGAGCATAGTGACGTAAAGAGAGCAGCCATGGATCCGCTGACGCATTACATAGCAGGCTATTTCCTGGGACGCCGCAGCCAGCTCGGCGATGCAGGCATACGTGCCGTTACGCTCTGCGCCCTCCTGCCCGATATTGACACAATTGGCGCGGTTGCCGGCTGGGATGCGTTATGCGTGTTGCATCGTACCGCGACCCATTCGCTCCTCGGCGCTCTGGTGATTGCGGTGCTCGTTACGGTCGGATTTGCCGTGCGGCGGGACAATGCGCAGACACTTCAGCTACTGCCCTGGTGTCTACTGGGCACGCTGAGTCATCTCTTCTTAGATCTCTTCTCCTTCAAGACCTCGCTGCTCACGATCTTTGGCGTCGCCGCTGCACGGGCCGGGCCGGAGTATCTGGAGGGCATACAGCTCTTCTGGCCGCTCTCTCAGACGAGGTTCTCAGTGGTAAATCTGGGGCTCATATCGCAAGGCGGCACGAATATCATGATGTTGGCGATATTCTCTCTGTTCGCCGGCTTTTTGCTCAGCGAAACAATGCGAGGCTACCGACCATGGCGTCTCTGGACCGAACCAGTCCATTCGTTGTATGGACGGTTAAAACAACCCGTACGCTGAAAGTCGAGCTGTCATGAATTGTAGCAGAGGCGCGAGTTCCTGGGACAAGCACCACGAGTCGTGATTCACGAATTATCCCGGCGGATGATACTGGTATACACCTGTTTTCCAAGATCACCCAGCAGCTCTTTGAGCTTCCCGCTTTTGGCGAGCTTCACGCCCACGACAGCCATGATAATCCCACTGATCGTGTCGACCAGCAGATCGCGCATCGTGTCCTGTAGCCCCCACTGCTCATGGGTCCCAAAGAATAAATCGATTGACCATTCGAGGAACTCCCAGACGACACCCATGGCCATCGCAAAGATCACCACGACAAACGCCATCGCATAAATATCCATGTGCAGCCCATCCCAGTATTCGTCCAGAATGTAAATGACCGTAAAAGCGAGAAAACTCACCAGAGCAGATGAAACGAAGTGCGTAATATGATCATAGCCAGGAATGGTATAATATGCTTTAAGCACCCCGCCGCCAATATGCAAGAACAGCGCCGAGGCGATGAGGAGATCCAATATCCACGGCAGGGTAATGTTGTAATCGCGTTTGAGGATCGCGGGTAGGAAGCTGATCAAGATGCTCAGAACACAGGCAACGGCATATACCCAGTCACTTTTCCATACCGCAATAACGAGCAAAAGGCCAAAAACTATCCGCAACGTATGCGAGAAGATAAAGTCCTTCCGATACGCTTTATCTCGCCACTTTTTCATGAGTTGGTACCTGAGCCGCACGTTTTGCGATAACGTTTATCGTTGCACCTCTTATAAGCGAATGAACGCATCCCACGTTACGTAACCATCCGTTTTATCACTTTATCCATGATACAGCTGCGCGAGATAATGCCCACCAGGCGATCGCCGTCCATCACGAGCAGCCGACCAACGCCCGCTTTCGTCATCTTCTCTACCACATCAATGATACACTCTTCAGGGCGGGCGCAGATCAAGCAGGTGCTCATTCTGTCCTTAACCTTGCAGGTATCCCAGTCCTCCTCGTCCACGCGCAGCATATCTTTGAGTGAAATAACGCCAACGGTCTTTTGCTCCTCATTGACAACCGGATAGCCCTGGTGTTTATATCTGGTGATCAAGGAATCCAACTCTCGTAACGTTGCTTCTTCATTAATGGTGATGACGTCCGTTTCCATGATCTCACCGACGGTAAGGCACCTGAGCCATCCATGGCCCGCAATAATCTTCTTGATCCGTTCCGGTATTTCTTCCCTTCTTGCCATCTTCCTTCTTTCCTCTCTCTTCCTTCGTCCCGGCATCACGCTCGCTTTGGCTTCCGCTCAAAGAGCACCAGGATCGCAGGGACGACGGTGAGCGCCGCGATCATGGAGCAGGCCACGCCCATCGCGAGCATCTTACCCATATCTTTCATCATCGGCAGTTCCCCCAGTGAGAGGCATAGAAATCCGGTCACCGCCGCCATGGTCGTTATCACCATGGGATAGAAGACATTGGAGAGCGTGTTCACCATCGCCTCTTCCCGCTCCTGCCACTGCAGCTCGTAGAGGAACCGTTTCGTTACCTGGATCCCAAAATCGATTCCGATACCCATGATCATGGCGAGCGCACCAGAGGTCATGGGGGTTATCTCAAATCCAATGAGATACAGCACGCCGTAGGTCCACACGGTGCCGAGCAGGATGGTGAGTAACGGAATGAGCCCGTATTTGATCGAGACAAAGAGGAGTATGAGAATAATAATGATGAGCGCGAAACTGATCGTGGAGGTGGTTTGCATGGTTTCCATTGCTAGTTCCATCATCACCTGATCTTCCACCGGGCTGCCGGAGAGGTCTACCGTAAGGCCCGGCGGCGGCGTCACCTGTATCGCTTGACGTAACTCTGCGACGAGCAACTCCGAATCAAGATCTTCCAGGAGTGTGAGGCGCACCACACTGAGCGTATAATCATCGGTGATGTACGTGCCGAGTTGCTGCGCCAACAGTTCGTTCTGCGCCACCAGCGACTGCACGCTTCTCAACGAGCTGGGTATTCTACCGCCGTTCGCGTTTTTTATCACATCCGCCGCGCTCGTTGCATCGATGACGCCGTAAATGAGCTTTGCACGCCCGGCGAGCGCATCGACGTAGCGTAACAGCTCGGGATCACGAACATCTCGTATCTCGTTCGAGTGCGCATAGCGCGGATCCGATTCCACAACGATCGTCGCGCTGGAGAAGGCACCAGCAAACTGGTCAGAGACCAGCTCAAGCGTCTGTATCACCTCGACATCAGCAGGGAGCATGTCCTCCTGCGACATGCCCACCGTTTCCGTTGAGGATGCATAGAAGCCCATAAGGAGCGAGAAGAGGAGAAAGAGAACTAAGAGCAGGGCTCGACGATACGCCACGAACGTCGCATACTTCTTCAAGAGTCCGTTATCTCGCTTCTTGCTGTTATTTCGCATGCCGCCCCTCCTCACCTTTCACCCAGTCGTGCAACCAGTCGGAGACCTTCTTCGCTTGAATCCGCTCCTCAAGGAGGATAAAACAAGGGTTAACGACCGTTGCCGCGATCCAGCAGAACGTGATGCCGAGCGCGAGCGTCTGGCCAAGATGCTGTATCATGGGCATAACTGATAGCGTGAGCGCGAAAAAAGCCGCTGCGGTCGTCAACCCGGAGCCGAAGGTGGATGCGCCGATGTTCGAGACCGCGATCTTGATTGATTCCACAGGCTCGTATCGCTGACGCTCCTCGTAGTACCGGGATACCATGAAGATGCCGTACTCGACCCCCAGACCGAGCAGGATAGCACCGATCACACCGGTGGTGACGGAAATAGATATGCCCAGGAAGCCCAGCGTACCGAAGGTCCAGACCACCGTGAAAATCAGTGGCAGGAAGACAATGAAGCCCCGTGAGAACGATCGTTCCAGGAGTACCAGTAATGCGAAGATGACAAGCCCCGCAGCTAAGGTCGTTATCACGATATCGCCTTTGAGCAATTCGACGACCTTCACGATGATCGGGGCAATGCCGGTAATCTTATAGGTTACACCTGCAGGCCTCGTGATCGCTTCAACATCCTGCTGCATTTTAGCGGTTATCTCCGTCACCTTCTCTTCATCTGTGCCCACCGCGGTATCTGCATAGATGAGCATGACGCGGTAATCGCGATTGAAGAACTGTTCTGCGCCCGGCGTGGCAGCGATAACCCCCTTTACACCCTCGATGTCTTCGGGTACGCCAGCCGCCTGGAAAACGGGGGCTATAGACCGAACGCCTTCGATTCCCGGCTCTGTTGCCAGCCGTTCGTGCAGTTCCAGCACTGATTTGATCACGCGCGGATCCCGGATGTCCCGCGGTATGCCTCCGGCGCTCGTCTCGTCGTCAAACGTAACAGCTATAACCAGGAATTCTCGCCCCGTGAACTTACTTGAAAGCTTGTTCGCCAGCTCGTAGATCGGCAGGTCCTGCGGCATTTCCTTCGTCAGATCGCCCTGGAATTGCAGAAGCGTCATGCCGTAGCCCATAAACGCCGTAATGAGCAGCACAGCAACGATTATCCGCTTGTAATGCCGGAATTGAACTGCCGCCAGGTGCTCCAATGCCCGTTCCACGCTTATCTTATCCTTTAGCGCCATTCAGTCAACCTCGTTCATGCGCTCTCGTAGCGAAATACGTATGCCTTCGATCCGGATGCTCTACATCCTGAGCCTTCGCCGTCCGATAAGGATAACGACGAGGACCAGCGCGAGGGCTAAGAACAGCGATTCGAACCCGGGGAGCGAGAACCCATCCTCACGAGAACTACCAGGCGATACTTTCACTTTGATCTCCTTGTTGAAGATATACACGTTATCATCTCCGAGATCACGATCCCCGGTACAGCGTATCTCGATCCCAATAGGATACACACGTGGCAATGCATCCGCATCCACATCGAATTTCAATATCGCCTCACCCTCGTCGCCAATATTCAAGTCCCCGACAAAAGCACTCTTCACGTCGTAATCGAAAGGCACATCAGCCTCGCCCGTCATGCGCAGGCTCGCGGCTTCCGCATCCTCTGAGCCGATGTTCCGTAGTGTCATAGAGAGTGTCACGCCCGTGGATCCCGGAACGATGCGTGCTGGCTCGGTCGCGTACGACACGATCTCGAAATCGGGCTTGGGACTCACCAGTATCATTATTTCCCGCACTATCTCGTACTCCAAACCACTCGTATCCTTGTAGCGGATCTGGAGCGGTAAACGGTGCTGCCCCGCGGCTGTGCTCTCCGCAAGGTCAATGTGGAAGACGGCCTCGCTCTTCTCGCCCGAGTTCAACCGACCGAGGTATGAGCGGTCAGTGCCGGACCACGAGGCCTTAAATGACGCACCCTCGAGGAGTAATTGCACGTCAATATCCTTGGCCGCTGCCTCACCGCTGTTCTCAATGAACGCGCGTATCTCCACGTTCTGGCTACCCGGTCGTATATCCGTTGGATCGGTGGTAATATCGCCCACATTGAGCACCACCGTGCCCTGCACGTTGAATGAGAGCCCGAGGAGCGCAGTTTCCATGGGTCCCGTAATCGTGCCCTCCTGGGGATCAAAGTACTGTTCGCGCCACGTGACGGTCACCGGAATCGAATAGATCCCGTTGGGCGCCTCTTCCTTTACATGGATGATCACAGTGATGTCCTTTGAACTCCAGGTGTTCAGCGTAGGGATGTGACGCACGGTGGGCCCGATGAGCGATAAGATCTCGGTGCCCTGGAAAGTGAGACGGATATCCTTCGCGTCTCGTCCGCCGTTGTTCTTTACGGTCACCTGCACCTCACGCGTCTCGCCTGGCGTGAACCTAACTGGCTGGACGTCCGTAATGGTGATCGAAGCGAAGGAAGCCGCACTGACAGGAGAAACCGCAGACGGCACCGGCACGAAAGAAAGAGGTGCACTGAATACGACCACGAATATTAAGCTCAGCGTTGAGATTGAAATGAACTTTTTCCACCGACTTTTGGTTCTCATACTCAATTCCATTTTTGTTGCCCCCTAGAACTAGTTTTTTTATCATACTCCAATCTAGATTCTATAGCCACAGTTACTACATAGTCCTCCGCATCTTCCATATCTGCGGCTAATGCATCCACATTTATATCCTCGATTACCCCCAAGAATATGCGGAACGCAAGATTTAATTTCTTGATTTCATGCAGCAGTGTGATAAAATTCTCCTTCACTTTAACATCTTCTACTTCATCGACATATCCTGAAAGCAGATCTAGTATCGGATTGATCTCCTCAGTAAGAAATTGCTCCAAGAACTTGCTATGACTCTCTGTTAATGAAGTTCTGAGAGAATAGAGGTTCTCTTTCCCCGCGCTGTTCACTTCGATCAGATGTCTATCTTTCAATACTGTCAAGCATCGGCTGATAAATCCACGACTGTAACCCGTGCCTTCTTCGATCTCACGCTGCGTAACGGCGCAGGACTTCAAGAGCATGAAGCCACAGATACGCCCTATTGGCTCGCCTAACTCCCAATGTTTCCCGATCTTCGCAAACGAATCCAAAACGTCTTGCATCACCGCGTCAGTCATCTTAACGACACCATCGTTTACTTTTTACAAAAGAGTAAAATCATTATACTAGTATAAAAGGCTTGAATATTTACCGTGAAATCTAAACCGCGGATATGTCCGGATAGAGCCATCTGCTTGCTTCCCTGCGTGCGGTTGGTGGCTCTCCGCGCTTCATCGTTGTGACATACTGCTGCGCAGATTGCGTCATCCATCGTGCTGCGAAGTAGAGCAGCCAGCTCCTGATCAGGTCGCTTCCGGTCCGATAGACGCGCAGGAGTTTGGGGATGACGCGTAGATTGTGCTCAACGCACAGGCCCATAAGTTGCCAGTGCTCCCGGGTCATCTTCGCCAGAGTAAAGGTCTCTTTATCATTCAAGCCGGTACCGTGCATCGAGACGAAGTTCATGGGCACGATGAGTGATGAGATGCCTTTCAAATCCTCGACGAGCTCGATGCTCGCGAGGACATCGTCCGTGGTCTCACCGGGAAGGCCGTTGATGATCGTCGCTGCGTTGTACCAGTGCTGATCTTCAAGGAGTCCAAATGCCTGTTTGACGATCTCCTGCCAGTGTTCAGGCGATGAGGGCAGGACTTTACCGCGCATATGCCGCTCGATCAGGCGTGCGCTTCCGGTCTCTATTCCTATCTGTGCACCCGTCCAGTCCTGGTCGAGCGCAGCGTACCAGCGTTCCGTGATGGCGGTGAGAAGCTGGGGATTATGGTAGACTGAGGCGAGCGAGATATGGCTCGCGCCGATGCTGGTGATACCTTGCACAGCGTTGACGCGATCAATGAGTGTGAGCACGCGCTCAAAATCAGGTGCAATGCCTTTGGCACCGTACCGGAGGAGATCCTCGGAATGGAGTGAGATTGAGTATTGGCCCGCTTCGAGATTCCGCTGGACGTCGCGTACAATATGCTCAACTGATTTGAATCGAAGGCGCTGCATATTCGGGGTACAGAAGGAGCAGCCACGTCCACAACCCCGACTCAGCTCCACGAGCCCGTGAATTATTGCGCCCCTTATGTTCGGTATCTCTTCCGGACCCGGCTCTTTGCCCGTGATGATCCGCGGCATTTGCTCACCCGCAAGGATCGCCTGGAAGAGCTCGGGCGCGGTCAGTTCACCCTCGCCGAGGAGCACATAGTCGATATTGAGCTTGTCCATGAGCGGCTCGTCCGCCAACTGCCACGCGGCCTTCCCGCCCGCGACCACGGTCTTCTCCTTCATCACCGGCTTCCGCATCAGCTCGAAGAACTTCACACGGTTGAGCGGCGGTCCGGTGTCAATGAGATCAACGAACTCCGAGGTTGGCGGATTGATGCCGAGGAAGTCATGGCCACTGACGCCTATGATCCTTGTTCGCGCGCCCACCACGCGCTCCAAGTCTTTCGGATGGACGACGGCGACTTCATCCGCGCCAAACCGGTTGGCAAGTGCGGCCTCGACAATTCTGAGCCCACAATCAGCGAAGATCACTCGCCTGTTGATCCGCGGGACCGGCGGCGAGAAGATGCTGAAATAGAACCAATCGGGAATAATCCCCTGCGGCAGGCAGGTGGAGAACCCTATAAAGATCCCCCAGCGGTACCTGCTCATCATTGTCTCGTCCGCGGTCAACACGATTGAGGGACTGTTCCCTGAGATCCGAGAGAACGACAGAGCGTTTCTCATCTCTGGTCTTAAGCCTCCAGGACATCATCCGAAGCTTTTTCCGGTCCTCCGAGGTAAAGCAATGCGTGGTCAACCTTTGCTCTGAGATGGTCCAGGTCTTTAACGCCATCGAGTTCGTCCCGTAGTTGGCGGAGATAACGCGTAAGCTTCGCTCGTTCTGCCTTGATCAGCTCAACGAAGCTCATATTCGCTATATACAGGTTCTTCCCTATTCGCCGAACCCGGGTTACCAGCCCCATACGAATCAGCGTATTCAGATGATTGATAGTCGAGGAATAGGCGTAATGCGCGCGTTCTCCAACCTCTTCTGCGGTCAACGGGTCAGGAGATGCGAGCAGTACGGCATAGATGGAGCTACACCCCTCACTCACACCCCAATTTGTCAGGATCGTGGTCACACGCCTGATGACGCCCTCGACGGGGCTCGCGTACTGCCTGGGCGAGGAGCCCGCAGCATCCGGAGCGCTCATACTTATCATAGTTGAGATACTGCTACAAATAACTTGCTTTGCATCCGGGATCATAGCTCTCAGTTGCTTAGAATCACACTGAGGCCACTGCTGATACTACGGCCAGACAGAGACACGAAGAGAAGCGAACTCAACTTCTGGCTGCGTTAGATGCGGGGAACGTTCTCAACAGAAAATCGACCAGCACCAGGGCGATCATCGCTTCGGCCACAGGGACGATTCGCGGGCAGATACAGGGATCGTGCCGCCCGGTTATTCTGATCTCCACGTCCTGCATAATCGTCATGTCGACACTTCTCTGCAACTTCGCGATGGAGGGCGTAGGCTTCACAGCGACTCTGCAGACGAGTGGTGCGCCGGTGGAAATGCCACCTAAAACGCCACCTGCATTGTTCGTTCTTGTCAGAACCCGTCCCGCATGCACGAAGAACTCGTCGTTCATCTCGCTGCCGCGCAATCGCGCCGATTCGAACCCAGCACCCAGTTCGACACCTTTTACTGCTCCGATACTCATCAGGGCCTTTGCGAGTTCGGCATCCAGTTTATCGAAGACCGGCTCGCCCAGACCAGGGGGAACACCAAGCGCACGCACCTCCACGATACCCCCGACGCTCTCTCCCGCTTCTTTCGCCACTTTGATCGCCGCTTCCATCCGTTCCGCTGCTTCGGGATCTGCGCACCTAACCGGTGTGCGTTCCGCATGGTCTCGTATTTCCGCCACACTCACTTCGCGCGCCTGTATGCCCGCGATCTCCACAACGTGGCCGAGTATCTCGACGGAATGCTGCGCCAGGATCTTCTTCGCGATCGCGCCTGCAGCAACGCGCGCCAAGGTCTCCCGACCCGATGCTCTGCCACCGCCCCGGTGGTCACGTCTCCCGTACTTCAACTGATAGGTATAATCCGCCTGGCCGGGTCGCGGGATATGCTGAAAGGGCTCATACGGACTCGAATCAAAGTCTTTATTCCACACGAGCAGAGAAATAGGTGTGCCGAGCGTTTCGCCCTCGAAGACCCCGGATAAGAGCTGCACCTCGTCCGCTTCCTTTCGTGCAGTGGTGACCTCGCTTACACCCGGCTTTCGCCTGTTCAGCTCATGCTGTATGTCCGCAGCACTGAGCGCAAGCCCCGCAGGACAGCCATCAATGACCAGACCGACAGCCGCACCGTGGGATTCACCCCAGGTCGTTACGCGAAACGCCGTGCCAAACGAATTGCCGGACATGTTAGGAAGGATATAGGTAGCGCAGTACTTAAAGCTCTTTTGCAAACGCGTTAGCGCGATCCTGAAAGGCTGAGGTAAGGGATATTTATATGGGCGCAGCCGAATCTTGCGCGCTTATTCACCGCGCTCGTTCCAAGAAACCTTTTATTAAGCCTGTTTATTTTAAAGAGTGATAGTGGAGCGAAGAGGTCTGAGAGTCGCTTATTTGCGCCACCCACGGTGTGTATGGGAAGTAGTAAGACGGAGCGGAAGCCGGTGGTGAACATCGGCATGATCGGGCATGTGGATCACGGGAAGACGACGTTAGTGAACGCGCTGTCGGGCGAGTGGTCTGACCGACACAGTGAGGAGATCAAGCGCGGGATATCGATACGGCTGGGCTACGCCGATGCGACCTTCCGGAAATGCTCGGTCTGCCCGGAGCCCGACTGTTATACCGTGGAAGCGGTGTGTAAAAATTGCGGCTCGAAGACGAAGGAGTTGCGTACGGTCTCCTTTGTGGATTCACCCGGGCACGAAGCGCTGATGGCGACAATGCTCAGCGGCGCTGCGATAATGGACGGCGCTGTGCTGCTCATTGCAGCCTCCGAGCCATGTCCGCAGCCGCAGACGGAGGAGCACCTGATGGCACTGAATATCGTGGGGATTGACAAGATCGTCATCGCTCAAAATAAGATTGATCTCGTCTCGCGTGAGGAGGCGATCGAGCACCACAAACAGATCAAGGAGTTTGTAAAGGGGACGATTGCCGAAGATTCGCCGATTGTACCCATCTCAGCACAGCAGGCTGCTAATATTGACGTGTTGATCAAATACATTGAAAAGACCATCCCGACGCTTGAACGCCCCGCTGATGAGATCCCCCGCATGTACATCGCACGCTCATTTGACATCAACAGACCCGGGACACCGATTCGTGACTTGAAGGGCGGTGTGGTGGGCGGGTCGCTGCTCAAGGGTCAGCTGCGAACAGGCGACCGTCTGGAGATACGGCCGGGGCGGCTGGTGACCGTGAGTGGCAAGCCGAAGTGGGAGCCCCTGGAGACGGAGATCACGTCGATTGTGGTCGGGGGCACGCAGGTGACCGAGGTAGCCCCGGGTGGTCTCCTGGGCATAGGCACGACCTTAGATCCCAGTATGACGAAAGAAGACGCGTTAGTGGGCCAATGTGCGGGCAAACCCGGGACGTTACCGCCGACCTGGGAGAAGCTGAGCATTGAGTTCCAGCTCTTCAAGCGCGCGGTCGGCGTGAAGAAGGAGGAAGAGAAAGTACCTGCGATCAAAGTGGGCGAGAACATCATGCTCAGCGCGGGTACGTCAATCACGATCGGCGAGGTGAAGAAGATGACGAAAAAGACGCTGGAGCTGATCCTGAGCAGGCCGGTCTGCGCAGAGACGGGCTCGCGGGTGGCAATCGGACGGAAGATACGTGGCAGATGGCATCTGATCGGTGCCGGCACGATCAAGTAAGGCGCGCACTCAATCGAGTCCTTGATAAGCGTCTTCTGCTGCTTCTTCGCGCTCTCTCGTTCCTTATCTTCACGCAGCTACCGGCCTACGAGCGTGAGAAGACTATTTCACCGTCAGAAACGTCCGCTTTGATCGTATCACCTTCGTTGAACTCGCCTTCCAGAAGTCGCTTCGAGAGCGGGTCTTCAATCAGGCGTTGAATCGTGCGCTTGACCGGCCGCGCACCGAAGACGGGATCAAAGCCCAGCTTCGCGATCAGCTCCTTCACGCCCTCGCTCACGGAGATCGAGAGCTTCTTCTCGGCCAACCGCTCCTGGAGGTACCGCATCTGGATCTCGACGATCTTCTTGAGTTCGTCCATGCCCAGGGGATTGAAGGTAACAATCTCATCGATACGGTTGAGGAATTCGGGCCTGAATTGCGCTTTCAGCGCCTCCCGTACCCGCTTTTCCAGCTCCTCGCCCTGGTATTCCTGAATGAACGGCGTGGCTATATTGGAAGTCATGATAATCACCGTGTTCTTGAAGTTCACGGTTCGGCCATGGCCATCGGTGAGCCGCCCATCGTCCAGGATCTGTAACAACAGGTTGAAGACGTCGTTATGCGCCTTCTCGATCTCATCGAAGAGGATGACCGCGTACTGCTTTCTCCGCACCGCTTCGGTTAGGAATCCGCCTTCCTCGTACCCCACATAGCCGGGTGGTGCGCCGATGAGCCGTGCGATTGAGTGGCGCTCCATGAACTCTGACATGTCCATACGCACCATCGCTCGCTCATCATCGAAGAGGAATTCAGCCAGCGCCTTGGCGAGCTCGGTCTTCCCGACGCCCGTGGGGCCGAGGAAGATGAACGAGCCGATTGGCCTGTTCGGATCGCTAAGCCCTGCCCGGGCGCGGCGAATCGCATTCGAGATCAGCGAGATCGCCTTGTCCTGCCCAACCACACGCTGTTTCAAGCGCTCTTCCATGCGCAGCAGCTTCTCGGTCTCGCCCTCGAGCATCCTGGAGACGGGCACGCCCGACCATTTCCCGACAACCTCCGCAACGTCATCTTCATCCACCTCCTCCTTGAGCATCTTCTGATCCTTCTGCAATTCTTTTAGCTTCTCGTTCCGCTCGTTTAGCTCGTTCTGCAGGTCAACAAGTGTGCCGTAGCGAATCTGAGCCACACGCTCCAGATCGCCGCTGCGTTCCGCCTGCTGCTCCTCGAGCTTCGCCTGATCTATCTGCTCCTTGAGCGCGCGCGTCTTCTGAATGACCTCCTTCTCGTTCTGCCAGCGCGCTTTCAACTCTGTACTCTGCTCCTTCAATTCTGCCAGCTCTTTACGGAGCTTCTCCAGCCGCTCCTTCGATTGCTTGTCCTTCTCGCGCTTCAAAGCCTGCTCCTCAATCTCCAGCTGTCTGATCTTCCGCTCGACCTCGTCAATCTCGACCGGCATGCTGTCTATCTCGGTTCGCAACTTTGACGCCGCCTCGTCAATCACGTCGATCGCTTTATCCGGGAGGAATCGATCGGTAATGTAACGGCTCGAGAGCGTCGCAGCCGCTACCAACGCCGAGTCCTTAATCCGAACGCCGTGATGCAGCTCATACCGCTCCTTCAAACCGCGGAGGATCGAGATGGTGTCCTCGACCGAGGGCTCGCGCACGGTGATCGGCTGGAACCGGCGCTCCAGTGCCGCGTCTTTCTCAATGTATTTGCGATATTCGTCGGTCGTGGTCGCGCCGACGCAATGCAGCTCGCCACGTGCCAGTGCGGGCTTGAGCAAATTCGAAGCGTCGACTGCGCCTTCCGCTGCACCTGCACCGACGACCGTGTGCAATTCATCGATGAAGAGGACGATCTGACCCGCAGCTTTGTCAATCTCCTTCAGGACCGCCTTGAGCCGGTCCTCGAACTCGCCCCGGAACTTCGCACCCGCGATCAACGCGCCCATATCGAGCGCGAGCACCCGTTTATCCTTCAGGGTCTCCGGCACGTCGCCATTGACGACGCGCTGCGCTAAGCCCTCGACGATCGCGGTCTTGCCAACCCCCGCATCGCCAATAAGCACCGGATTGTTCTTCGTGCGCCGTGAGAGCACCTGCATGACCCGCCGGATTTCATCGTTCCGGCCGATAACAGGGTCGAGCTTTCCCTGCCGCGCCAGTTCCGTAAGATCGCGTGTGTAGCGCTCCAGTGCCTGATACTTATCTTCCGGACTCTGATCCGTGATCCGCTGTCCGCCGCGAATCGCGGTGAGCGCGTCAAAGATGCGGTCCTTCGTCGCGCCCACTCCTTTCAGGATCTGCGGCGACGCGGGATCCGTCTCGTCAGAGACCGCGAGCAGCATGTGCTCCGTGCTCAGGTACTCGTCCTTCATTGCCTGCGCTTCCTTCCACGCCGCTTCCAGAACCCTGTTCAACCGCGGCGAGATGAAGAGCTGGTCGACACCGCCGGCGCCATAGACCTGCGGTTGTGCCTGCAAATAAAGATCAATCTGCGTTTTGAGCTGGTCAATATCAACCCCGATCTTCTGCAGAATCGGGATAACAATGCCCTCAGGCTGCTCCACCAGTGCCAGCAGGAGGTGCTCGACCTCGATTTGCTGCTGATTGTACTTATCAGCGAGGTTCTTTGCCTCTTGTAATGCCTCCTGCGCCTTTACCGTGAGTTTATCAAGTCGCATTCCTTTCCATCACCACTAAGAAGAGTGGCACGTATAATATATAAAGTTTTGTTTTTGACGACGTTGCACTTTAAGTACTCATTTCGTTGAATAAAGGTGCAAACGTTATTTAAGGTGCAAAGTCCTTTTGACGCGCTGCGAACCGAAAGTACAGTTTAGCTCAGTGCATTCCGGGGTCTTCCGCACCTTCGTGCATCTCCCGCTTCTGCAGTTCGTTGGCGAACCAGACCGTCCGCTGCGGGAATGCGATCTCGATACCCTGCTCCTCCAGCGCCGTTTTGATCTTCCATAACAATTCATTCTTCACCCCGTACCACTCTTTCGACGGCACCCAGATCCGGACGATGATCTCAACCGCGTTGTCACCAAGCTTATCGACAAAGATATCGGGCGTGGGATTTTTTAGGGTCAGCGGATGCTCCTCATAAAGCTGGTGGATGATCGCGATAGCTTTATCAGCATCGTCACTGTACTGTATTCCCACACGATACTCGAGCCGCCTGGCCACGTGCTCCACGTAGTTCGTGATATCGGTCGTGAAGACCTTCTCGTTCGGTATCCGCACGTAGAGCCCCTCGAAGGTTCTGATCGTTGTGGAAAGGATGCGAATGTCCTCCACGACGCCCGCAGTGCCCGCTATATTGACTGACTGTCCGATCTTCATGGGCCGCTCGATCACCAGGAACAAGCCAGCCATAAGGTTGCCAACTACGCTCTGGCTCGCGATACCGAGCACGATACCCGCAACCCCGCCTGCGACCAACAGCCCAGATGGGTTGACCCCGAATATCGGGAGCACCAGGAGAATGGCAATCAGTAAAATGCCCCAGTAGATCACTTTGTTGATGATTTCCACGTGGTCCTTGCTTATCCGGTCTTTTAGAACGCGTCTGAGATTGATGGTTATTCCTTTGGCAATTATGATCGCGGCAAAGAAGATCAGGAGCACCCGCAGTAGATCCAGAACGCTGAACTCGCCGTAGATGGTAATATCAGGAATCATATCACATCATCTCACCTAACCTCACAATCCTGCCTCCATCAAGAATTTCGTGAGGGGTACCTGTAGTTTCCGCGCTGTGTACAGCTCCAGCGACTTTGTCATGCCGTGCTCGAGCGGCTCGTCTGTGAACGTCGTTTCCGCCAGGTTTCTGAGGAGTACCTTCATCGTCGCGCGCATCGCGACCAGCCGCTCGTTATAATAGATCTTCATGGTGTATGCGTCGAAAACCACGCTGGTGACGTTCACCCAGTCCGACGTAATATTGTTGATGCGGAGCTGTATAACACCCTCACGGAGCGGATTGACCGCAGGCACGGTTGCAGAGACGCTGCTCCGCCAGTATTTGCAGATCATACCGGTCCGGGGATCGCCGTAGAGCGTGAACTTCTGCGGCAGGAGCGTGAAGATGTCCAGCACCTCAACGTTTTCTTTCGTCGTGATGAAGACCCCGATCTCGATGGGGAAGGTGAGAAAGACGGTCTTTGTCGTCCCAGGCTCAATGACGAGCGTCTTCTCCAGCTCGATGAGCAGCGTCTTGGTGAGCTCCTTAGGTCGGTGGAGCGGTTCTACCGGGTTGATGAGCACCGTACCCGCGCGCGTGAGGAGCAGCTTCTCCACGGTCGCGCCGTTACATACACTCCGGTACCTGAACCGCCCCTCATCGCGCTCAATCGTGAGCGAGATGCCCTCCGCTGCGATATCCAGCGGGATAGTATAATGGCCAAACATGTATCGCGTATACGTTATTCAGAATGCGCGAGGCATAAAAGAGTATCGAAGCTCACCGAAAACGCGCTCTCCCCAGTGGTAGGGCTCAGCTCAGTACGTTCACACCCCACGCAGGAGCAGGCAGAACGAATCTAGCACTTTGGTGAACAACAGGGCAAAGGGTTTATCTGTGTTCCCAGTGTACGGTATAGCGAAGAGCGTTACCGCGACGACAGTGAAGATGGTCAATGTAAAGGAGCTCATCAAACTAATAGTAAGCGTACTCGTTTGCCAGCTAGCGGGCCTCATCGGCTCTCTTGCCACCAGCGTGTCAGTACAAACGTGGTACGCAACACTCACCAAACCGTTCTTCACGCCGCCCAACTGGTTGTTCGCTCCGGTCTGGATAACCCTGTATCTGCTGATGGGCGTTGCTGCATTTCTCGTCTGGCGGCAGGGCTTCGAGGAGCCCCGCGTTCGACGTGGGTTAGCGATCTTCGGCGTCCAACTGTTCCTCAACACGCTCTGGTCGTTCGCGTTCTTTGGCCTGCAGTCGCCGCTCGCGGGTCTCGTGGTTATCGTTCTGCTCTGGTTGGCGATCTTGCTGACCATTCTGACCTTCTCTAAAATCTCGAAGCCCGCAGCGATCTTACTTATCCCTTACTTACTCTGGGTGAGCATCGCTGCGCTCTTGAACGCCGCCATTCTGGTCTTGAATTAGTCGGGATACGCAGGGTGAACGAGATAGCCTCTGCTCAGTTCAGATCGTAATCGCGCGGCGGAAATCGCTATTTCAGCGCAAACAAGATGGAGACGCCGACAAGCAGCAGGATGATAAAGATAATCCAGTAGATGACCATCACCGCTCGCGTGGCCGGCGATTCTGCCCGTAATTTGCCCAGCGATACGCCGACCAGCACACCCATGCCCATGCCAAGCGTCAGTCCCAGCCAAATGCTATCAGTGACGAAGACGAGTATGACCGCGAGCACCAGTCCTACGGCTAACCCGGTAGCCAGATTACTCTTCGTGATGTGCAGCTCACCCTTTTTCGGTTGCCCGTTCATCACAGTCCCTCCTGATGTTCATACCGCTCGATCCCCTATCCACGTTCAGTTCGGTCATGAGCGCACGAGAAGTTACAGCCAAAGAGGATCTAACTCCGTGCCAACTGCCGCACCAGTTCCACCTGCTCGGGGTGCTCGAGCGCGTGGTGCACCCGCCCTTTCACGCGCTCGATTGCCGCGTTTACCGCGCAGCCCTTCGCAACGAGATAAGCCGCGGCGACCATCCCGCTTCGACCGATGCCCGCATAGCAATGCACCAATACTGCAGATCCGTTCCCTGTTTCCGTAGTTATCCACGCTGTAAGCTCGCGCAGCTCAGCCAGGCTCGGCGTGCCAAAATCGGGTATAGGGAGATGCTTGATCTTCACGCCGAACCGCGTCCATGAGTGTAGATCATACACAAGCTCCCAGGCCTCCACGAGCACGACAGCGGCCTTGAAGTTCCCGGCAAGGTCTTTGAGCTCGGCGTCCGATGGCATCGGGGTTACGGCGAGTTTCTCATCTATCCAGATAACCATTCTTCCGCACCTCCCGTGCTCTTTCGGGAAAGTCCACCCGCCGATTCCAGCCACCGCTCACGCACCCATTTCACGGCATAGAGGAAGGGCGTGTCCATCGCCGCGATGATCAGCTTCACGAGATATTGACCGATGATCAAGGGCATGATGGGCATTACGCCGTAAAAGGCAAGTGAGATAAAAATAACGGTATCCAGCGCCTGTGAGGTCATCGTCGAGGCATTGTTCCGCAGCCAGAGGTGCTTACCCGCCGTCTTTTCCTTTATCCTGTGGAAGACGAGCACGTCCCAATTCTGGGAGATAAGGTACGCGGCCAGACTGCCGAGCACGATCCGTCCGGTGAGCGTGAGCGTAGATTCAAAGGCAGCCTGGCCCTGCCACCACGCCGGAGCTGGCCATGCAATGGCGATCTCGACCGCGATGACCAGGAGGATCGAGGCGAGGAAACCACCCCAGACCGCCTCTAACGCTTTGCGCTTGCCGTAGAACTCACAGAGGATATCAGTGATAAGAAAGCTTGTTGCATAAGCGATTACCCCGGCCGGCAGGGAAAAGGTGCCGAAGAGCACGATCTTATTGGCCAGGATCTGCGCCATGACCACGAGCCCGACGAAGATCCCAATGGTCAGACCGGTCCCGTATTTCTCGCCGAGTGCCGCGATAATGCTCGCACCTGCAAGTGTCATAATAATCCACAGAATAATGAATTCGATCATGTTCGATTCTCTCTTACGGTATCTGTCTCTTCACGACTGGCAAGAACCACTCCGGACCACGTCCAGTAGGAGGTAGAGCGGTATAGGATATGTAGTTTACCGGTTCGAGATTTGCATCCACCTCGTGAGAGTATCCCTCAAGAATGAACGAGCACGCGGCAAAGGCGTGTCCTCATCCGCGCAGCAGCGCGTGAAACGGACGACACGTGCCGTTTTAAATACGCGCATGAACAACCGTTAGCTAAACCGAACAATGCATAATCTCGATATTGCCCGGATCTTTAACGAGATTGCGGATATTCTGGAGGTACAGGCTGAGAACGCATTCAAGATTCGCGCTTACCGCAAGGCGGCGCTCACGATAGAAACACTGACACAGGATTTGACGGTCATCGCGGAACGCGGCGGTGTGAAAGAGCTGAAGAAGATCCCCGGGATTGGCGAGGGGATAGCCAAGAAGATCGTGGAGATCGCGGAGACCGGTGATTGCAGGAAGCATCGAGAGCTCCTGCAGGAACTGCCCACGGAACTGATCGAGCTCCTCGCGATCCCGCACGTCGGTCCGAAGACGATTGCGAAGCTGCATGAAGAACTGGGAATTGCAAATCTCGCGGGCTTAGAAGCGGCTGCGAAAGCACACAAGCTGGCGGAACTCCCCGGGTTTGGCACGAAGGCCGAGGAGAATATACTGAAAGGTATCGAGCAGTATCGAAGCTATCAGGGCCGGGTCTTGCTCTACAAAGCGCTACCGTACGCCGAGTCAATCGTGAGCGAGTTGCAACGGCTGGATGCTGTGGAGCGGATACTGATAGCGGGCAGTTTACGCCGCATGCGGGAGACCATTGGTGATATCGATATTTTGGTCGCCTCGACGCGGCCGAACGAAGTGATGGACGCATTTACGGGCATGGACGGTGTGGAGGACGTGATCGCAAAGGGCGAGACAAAATCCTCCATCATTCTCAGGGGCATCAATGTCGATTTACGGGTGGTTGAAGCGGCCTCTTTCGGCGCGGCCGCGCATTATTTCACCGGCTCGAAGCTCCATAACGTACGAATACGTGAGCTCGGGATGAAGCGTGGCCTAAAGATCAATGAGTACGGCGTCTTTCGCGGCGCTGCGCGTATCGGTGGCGAGGAGGAATTGGAGGTCTTTGCGAGCGTCGAGCTCCCTTACATTCCGCCGGAACTCCGCGAGGATCGCGGTGAGATAGAAGCGGGGAAGGAGGGGCGCATACCGAATCTGGTCAAACTCGAGGATCTAAAAGGCGATTTGCACGTGCACAGTACCTGGAGCGACGGTAAGAACAGCATTGCGGAGATGGCCAATGCTGCGCTCGCCCTGGGCTACGAGTATATTGCGATCGCGGACCACTCACCTGCGGTCGGTGTCGCTGGTGGCTTGAATGAGGAGAAGATACCGCAAAGGGTGGCAGAGATCGAGCGAGCAAACAGCCGATTCGGGGACGAGGGCGTTCAATTCAAGGTGTTAAACGCCGTTGAAGTTGACATAAAGTCCGATTTTTCGCTCGATTTCCCGGATACCGTTCTGAAGGCGTTTGACATTGTCGTTGGCGCGGTACATTCGAAATTCTCCCAGGATCGGGCTACGATGACGAACCGCATCAAGAGCGCAATGGAAAGCCCACATGTTGATATTATCGCGCACCCCACCGGTCGTTTATTGGGCAAACGAAGTCCGTACGCGGTGGATATGGCACAACTCATGCAGGCGGCGAAGGAAACGAAGACGATTCTGGAGCTCAATTCCTTTCCTGAGCGGCTCGATCTGAATGATCTGCACTGTAAGATGGCGAAGGATTTTGGTGTGTCCGTGGCCATTTCAACTGACGCACATGACACCTTACAGATGCGCGACGTGCGCAGATACGGTGTGGCAACCGCGCGGCGTGGCTGGCTCGAGCCAAAGGACGTCGTGAATACGAGGGATTTAGCGGGAGTGATGAAGTTAGTGAAAGGGCGCTGACCGGGAGCTAAAAGGTCCTCAATTCCCCCTTCATGGCCTTCTTTGTGATCTCTGTTACGTTTGAGAGCCCTTCGTCGATGATACGCTTCACCTTCTTCTCCATCCAGCCCCGGTTCACACCACTGAGCGGGATGATTTGCGCGGTCGCGACCTTCGGGTCGTCGATCCGCCGGCCGATCTCGGAGAGGATCTTGAGCTGCACCTCGCGAATGCCGTCGACATTCTCCACGATCTCCCGGGCTATACGGTTGGCGAGCAAGTTGTAGATCTTGCCCGTGTGATTCACCGGGTTCTTCCCACAGGTCGCCTCCAGACTCATGTTGCGGTTCGGCGTAATAAGTCCATTGGAGCGGTTTCCGCGCCCCGTGGCACCGTCGTCACCCATCTCCGCCGAGGTACCCGTGACGGTGAGGTATACCGAGCCAGGCATGTCCGCCATATTCACCAGCACGTTGACGTCCCGCCCGGTATAATCCTTCGCCACGCTCGTGATATACTCCCGTAACCGGTGCTTGATATCTATGTAGTGATCGTAATCATTCACGTATCTGGAGACGAACGCGTCACCGACTGTCAGGGTGATCGTGTCCTGCTCACGGAGCGCCATCACCTTCATATCCTCGCCGACCGCTTTCTCCTCGTCACGGAACTCAGCCATCACCTTCTCCTCGATGTTGAGCACGATCGATTCCGTCTCGGAAAGCGGGGCATGGGCCACGCCGAACGAGGTATCATTGGCCATCGGCACGGTCGGTTCTGCGCTCTCCCTCCTGTTCCCCTCAAAGACCCCGATGAGATCAGATGAGCCGTGCCCCAACTTGCTGTCCACGATCACGTGCCGTTCCACGTCCAGATTCCTGACGTTCTTCAGATACCGCTTCGCCGCGTGAATTGCAATAGTATCGACCGGGATTTCCTCGGTTCCGAATATGCGCGTTGCACGGCCGCCGAGCAGTATGTAGATCGGTGAAATGACCTCGCCACCGCCATAGCAGGGATGTGACCGCCCGGCGACAAGCTGGACCTTATCGGTATTGTGGTGCAGGATCACGCCACAGGTTCGCAGGTACTCCTGGCACAATGCCACGCTCACCGCCTCTGCAATTCCGTCACATAAACTATCAGGATGGCCCAGCCCTTTCCGCTCAACGATCTCGATCTCTTGCTCCTCTACGGGCTCCCGATTCACGAACTCAACCTTTATCTTTCGCTCCATCGAACTGCTCATACCCATTTTTCCGCCCTCTTACGTTCAGTGTCGTTCCTGTCCCACAAGATGCGCGTGACTGATTCAAAGATCTGTACTAATGAGGTCTTTCTTATAGAAAAGCTCAGTGGAAATGATGGCGCTGTTCCCCGTCGGATCATCGATGATGAGGGTCATCTGCGCATTACCTCGTTTGATCTCCTCGATCAGCTTCAGAACCTCATCTGCTCGCTTCTTGCTCTCCGCGTCCTTGCTCAGCATCTGCACGACCCGCTCGACGCGTTTCAGCACGCCCTCGACCGTTGTGATGAAGGCCTCACCCCGTTTCGGCTCCACAATGACCCCCAGCTCAGGTATCTCGATAGTCCCGAACGAGGAGCGGACAACAACTGTGTCGATGTCTTCTGGTGCTGCTATCACCTTCTCGCATCGGTTCTGCTTCTGATCCGCGAGCATCATGACATCCGTCGCGCGATATCCGCAGGAGTCACAGACCGCAGTGAAGATCATGATCTCACCGAAATACGGGATTTCATACGGGACACAGTGCAATTCGCTCTCCGCACCACAGACTGGACAGGTCTCTTTCACCCCACGCCACCACTCACTACTCGTTACGTTAGGCTGCGTTACGTTACGCTGGCTCCAGCGTTAGGCCAGGTCTATTTCCCGGAGAGCTTCTGCCGTTCGATCTTAATTCCTGTGGGAGTAACAATTACCAGGTCATCAGCAATACCGGCGATATCGCCGCTGACATCAGAGGCCACCATCTTCAAGTCCTTTATGGTCTTCTCGACGAGCACCTTATCCTGCTTTGCCAGGGAGATATCCAGAAGCAGGATATTACCCGAATAGACCTCCTTCTTCAAATCGGGGAGATCGTAAAGCCCGGTTAACTCAGCGGTCTTCACGTACATCCGCACGCCTTCTTCTTCCCTGAGCTCCTCCTCGTACGTCTCCAAGTCCAGGTCCCAATAATCATCCTCGTCACTAATGCCCTCTCGCTTCACGAACAGCTTCTCAAATCCTTCTTTTAATCCCATTTTGCCCCGCTCACATCTGAACGTATAGTTTTGTTCTGAAATTAAAAGTATCGGGCGGCTTCTTAAAACCTATGGTACGTAGCGTAAAGGCAGTGCATGAAAACGGAGAGAACCGAAGGAGTTAGCGCTGTCAAACCGCAGTTAGCGACAATCTGCGATGACGATTCGCGGCCTGTTTGATTCATGCACCCGATAAGTACCCGCCCAGGCGCACCAGCACCAGAGGAATCATTGAAATACCCCCTGAAGCGTTCATTGCCACGATGGATACGCTCGAGCATACCCGTAGGGATTGGTTGCCTCCGGCTCGCTGCCGTACCGTTTAGGTTAGTGCTATCGTGAGCGAACGACGCCGCCGCACGGCTTCTGGTAAAAACTGCACGGCGCCGATAAAAGCGAGCAAAATCGCCCGTTACCGCTTAGACATCATCGCAACTCCGGATTTTCGTGCGCTTTGGTGTACATATACTGTACAGACAGAGTTGTTGTCCGTTGGGATCTTTACTTTATATACTCGTGGGAGTATTGAATGAACCAGAGAGGTAAAGAAGAGAAAGGTTTTGACTTTTTTCTTGAGTAGAAAGAATGGAGTATTTTGGAAAGTTAGGTATTATTGAGCCTATCCTAAAATCAATAGCGGAAGCGAAGTTTGAAAGACCTACGGAGATTCAATCGAAAGCGATTCCACCGATCCTTGCAGGACGGGATGTTATCGCCGGTGCGTCAACCGGCTCAGGCAAGACGCTTGCCTTTGCGGCAGATATTATCGAGAAATCAGAGAAGGGTGCAGGAATCCAGGCGCTGGTCCTGACACCAACGCGGGAGTTGGCACAGCAGGTGACCGTTGCGCTCGGCGATTTCTCACGGTACAAGCCGTTGCGGATCGTTGCGGTCTTTGGCGGCGTCTCGATCAATCCGCAGATGGAGCAGTTACGGACTGCAGACGTTGTCGTCGGAACTCCCGGCAGGATACTGGACCATTTACGACGAGGAACGCTTGATCTGCGCAGGGTAACAACGCTCGTGCTGGATGAAGCGGACCGGATGCTGGATATGGGCTTCATTGATGATGTGGAGCAGATCATTCGGAAATGCCCGCGTAAGCGGCAGACGCTCCTGTTCTCAGCGACCATTACCAGCGAGGTGGCGCGACTCGCGCGACGCTATATGAACGAGCAAGTCGAGATCTCCGCAGAGCAATACGTTGATCCGCGGAAGTTGAGGCAATTTTACTATGATGTACTCGATGAGCGCATGAAGTTCTCGGTGCTGGTCCATTTGTTGCAGCATGAAAAGGCCGGATTGGTCATGGTCTTCTGCAACACGCGGCATAATACCGACTTCGTGGCGAACAACCTCAAAGCTGTGGGTATCGACGCGCTCGCGATCCACGGAGGACTGACGCAGGATAAACGGAACACCGTAATGAAGCAATTCCATGCACAGCGCGTCTGCGTGCTGGTCTGCACCGATGTCGCGGCACGGGGGCTTGATATCCCCGGAATCTCGCACGTCTACAATTATGATATCCCAGGAGACAGCAATGATTATATTCATCGCATCGGCCGCACGGCACGAGCAGGTGAGGAGGGCTGCGCAATCAGCATCCTCACGCCCAGCGATTACGATAACTTCAGAAGAGTAATGCATCTCAAAGATATCAGAATAACCGAGAAGCAGCTACCAGCGGTGAAGCGCGTGCAGATAAGCTGGAAGGCTAAAGGGCACGCGAGACCCGGGAGACCAGGAGAGAGACAGAGGTCAGGGAGAACCGCATATTACAAGAAGCGGACGAGCAGCCACTCACGAGTAACCGGTTAAGCTGTCGTTTTCGCGTATGTAATATAATATAATATAATATCCCTAATTTTCGCACACCTTAGAGCGCCATTGCTTCAGGATGTCCTCCTGCCGAGTATAGCTACACGTCGCTCCTTGAGCATTCGCTATCAGTTCGAAACTTACGTGCGATGAGTGGACAGCGATCAACGCATCTCGCCTCACGGTTGACGGAAGCGCAGATGGAGGAGTATTTAGGTTGGGTGCACGGCTCCAGAATGCAGAGTATCTACGTGCATATGTCGGGCCGGGACCTCGATGGAGACCTGCTCAAGATGTACGGGTTGGAGGATAAGCGTGACGACGAGCCTATCAAGCTGAAGATGCAGGAGTGCCCGCATTGCCGCACGGTGAATACTGCGGGTGCACGCATCTGCATGCATTGCCGTAAGCCGCTCGCAGTGGCGGAAGTGATGTCACGCGAAGCGAAAGTGGATGCGATGGTGAAGGAGTTCATAGACGCCGTTGCGAGTGATCCGAAGATGCAGGCAAAGTTCGGAAAATACTTTGAATCCGAGTGAGCGGCAGATCACAGAGGATCTCTTCGATCTCTTCGGTAACCCTCCTTATCTTATCCTATCCTGTCCTGATCATCGGTCCTGGGTGGAGGAGTGAAGGTTTATCCTTCGCTCCGAGAATGACCTGTAGTTCGCTTTTGTAGTATCACGCGGCATGGGCATGGCGGAGCTGTTAAGAAGATAGAAGAAAGCGGTAACACTCGGAAGAAGGAGCGTGCCCGCCTTCTTCACCTTGGGTGAGCACGCGGACGGCGAGCTGTGCATCTGTAAAGGCTAATTTCTGAACTTTCTGCTCGGCTCGGCTCAGCTCAGCCGTATCGCCGGTATCCAGCCTTCGTGCTGCTTGCCGTTGATGTCCACGAAGGAGGTGCAGGTGATGACTCCGCCGGTTGCGTTGAAAGACTGCGCGTGGATGATCTGCGGGTAGGAGCAGGTGCGGATGGTATAGCTATAAGTTTGGTTGGCGTAGAGTGTGAATGAGTTGTTGAAGGTGAGGTTGTGCCAGTCTCCTCCGTCGTACCCGACCCACGTGGCTGATACATTCCAGCCGGTGTTATTCCAGATTCTCAGGTATTCGGTGTGCCCACCCGTGCCGGGGCAGAAGTAGGTGTAGAGTTTGTCAACGCTGAGGTTCCACTCAGGTATGATCGTACCGTTATGGATGCCCGCGATGCTGGGATACGTGCCAGGTCCGGTATCGAACGTCGAGCGCGGGCTGAGTTTCATGACCTGGTCGTAGATCAGCTCATTATGATTCGGTCCCACCGCGGTCGCCGGCTCCATATACGCGCGGAACGCCACGAACAGCGAAACGTTGAGATCAACGCCCCGCGCTCCCTGGTCATAGGGTATCTCCAGGCAGTGCGTGCGTTCGCTCTGGTTCCGGGCGATTGTGTACACGTAGAGGCTTGATGCGTTTGGATTGGTGGGCAGATACTGGTTCGCGGTGCCGTTATACGCGAGGTTTGATACCGCGCCGACGCCGTTCTGGGCCTTGATACCGAAGACGCCGAAATTGGCGTAGGTCGCCTTGCCCGTGGCTGCATGATTCACACCATAAACGATGAGCAGCTCGTCTTCATCCAGATACAGCTCTTCCGAGCGGAGATAAACGGTATCGCGCGTCTCCCCATAAGCATCGATTCCGCGCTGGATGGCATCAAAGCCCTCGCCAATCCAGAGGCTGGTCGTGTATTCGGTGATCGTATAATTCGCCCAGGATTCTTCGATGAGCGCCTGGCGCAGGTCATGGAGATCACCCGCAAGGTCAAACTCGGTAACACCGGTACCCCGTACCTTCAGAACGGGCATCGGATGGGGGTCGAGTTCCTGCGTAGTGTTTGGGGTGATGCGGAATACTCGAGCATCGGGTTGCTGCAAAAATGCCGTCTTCTCACTCTCATTTAGGAAGAAGGCTAGGCGGATAAGGAAGGTGAAGGTGTCATCGCCCTTCGTGAGTCCCATCTTCACCATGCTCGAGGGAATGATATCGAGGTTAATGACGGCAGGTGAGTAACCGGCGTTGCTGAGGGCTTGTCGTATGAGTTCCTCGGTACCACAGTCGGCCGTGGTGATGATGACCGTCGTCTGGTTATAAGGATTGCCAGGGTTGCCATCAGGCGTCCCTGTGGTGCAAACGTTCATATTGTTGATCGTATCGCCCAAACTGGCGTAAATGCGGCGGTAATGGCCGATCTCCGGGAAGTACCGTCTGCTCAGATAGCTGCGGTAGCTGTAATAAGTGATATTCGGCGGCGTTTTTCCCAGGTAGACGATCGCTTCGTTCGGAGCAAGCAGAAATTCCGGCGAGAGTCCGCCCTGGCCTTTGAACTCGCTCGACCAATTCTGCCCCGGAGCGTCTGGCAGCTGGTAGACCATGTACGGGGTGCTTGGATTGTTATAATAGCAGCTCGGAAATACCCCTTCATCGTAGAGCTTGATAATATCCACCGTGGCTATCTCGCCTTCCTGTACCGTGACGTTCAACTGCTCCAGTGCCGACTTGAACGTATCCACACTGCCGCCGCAGCCATCGGCGAATGGGCCTGATGCGCTACTCACAGCTTCAGGCGTAATCGCTCTACCGGGCATACTGAATGACGCCAACGTGCCACACAGGCATGCACAAGCCACGAGCAGTGCCAAACCAATTGTAAGTATCACCTTCACGGTTTTCTTATGGTAATATCCCGTCATAACACAAGGTATGTGTAAGCGATATATTTAAATATCGCCGGGTGAAGGCTGTAAAGTTAATTGGTGCTACAGGCAAATCGGCTCGAAAATTATGCCGCAGAGGTGGAAAATACTGCTTGATAGGTCGTGTAAATCACCAACCAACAAACTGACAACTCCGCTCAATGAAACTGCAGTAAGCGTCAGATCACGCACGTTGTGCAGGATATGCTGTCGATTATTTGCCTGATCGACCCGCAGCCCGGCCAATCTTTGGACCTGCCAAAAGAGAGCTGGTAGAAGCTAGACCGTGCAGTTATAGGCAGACAAACCCATTAACTGTTTTTTAGCCCTTCTTTACTTCTGTTCTTACACGAGCACGAGCGAGGCGGCAACGTCTTCGCTCGCATCAGCTGCATCATTCGAGACGAGCTTGATGCTCACCGCGTCGCCTTGCGCAACCGGTACGGTATGCGTGGTATCCTCGCCGGTGGTCGCGTTTTCAAGCGTGCAGGTGATCGCCTTGTCCGCGCCGTTCACGCGGACCGTGTAAACGTCGGTGCGGCCGCCCGCGCCGGACGCGACGCGCTGCTGTACGTAGAGGTTGCGGAGGATCCCCGCACGCGGCACGCGCA
>JBNGDK010000022.1:0-30452 GCA_049975405.1 Candidatus Methanospirareceae archaeon | reverse complement strand
AAGAACGTATCGTATAGCTCCCCGCAACTCCTTATTTCTTGGCAGCAGCAACCTGTGCTTTCGCCGCATTCATGGTTGCCAGGGTCTGATCAACGGAAAGAACGGTGTGCGTCTTGAACCTGATGTAAGGCACATATTTTTCTGTTCCTAAGACGACATCCTGTTCAGTTCCCTCCATAACGGCATAGCCTGCGTGATCGCCAGGAAACGATCCCCAGTCTTTCAGTCTGCCGCTTTCTAAGTCGTCCTTAACCATACTCAGTAATTTAGTCCACCCAGCAAGACGCTCGTTTGGATCTGCAGGCATTCTATCCCTATCTGACTTCCAATACAAATGGTACTTTGTCATTTTTTTCACCTCCCGGTTAGCTTTTCGTCTCCAGGCTATTTAAGGCTGCCGGTTCCGTGTTCACAGGGGTGGAGGAGCGAGGTTCTACGAAGTGGCGTGAACGGGAAAAACGGATAGCTCGCTGTCCGATAACGTGGTTTTAGCGACTCTTACGCATCAGCCCTGTTTCATCTGCATACCGCTCGATTAACGGCTTTATTCGGTCGCTGTACCATCCATTCTGAACGTATCGCGGATAGATCGGCAGCCGCTCGCGGAGCTCGTAGGGCGCTATTTTTTGCCTGAGTTCTTCCTCCGTCGGCCACGGCGCTTCCGGATTGATATAGTCGATCGTTCGCTCCGAGATCCCGCCGAGGTCCGAGGCACCGAGCTCGATCAGCTCCTTCGGCGAGGTTAAATTCGGTGGCACCTGGATCGCAATTTCAGCAGGTAAGATCGCCCGTGCCGCACGAACCGAGTGCTTCAGCAGCTCGAACGGCGGTGAGCTTGTGTTCTCCATTACCGTAGTTGGTTTGGGCAAAAACGGTTGAACGATCACCTCCTGGATGTGTCCGTACCGCTCGTGAACCGCTGCTAGTGCTTCTAAGGAGTGGATGCGGTCTTCCCACGTCTCCCCGATACCGATTAATATGCCGGTGGTGAACGGGATCTTCAGTCTGCCAGCATCCTCGAGCATGTGCAACCGCACGGCGGGATCTTTACCGGGCGATTTCTCGTGCGCATTAAGCTCCGCGGTGGTCTCGAGCATCAAGCCCATGGACGCGTTCACGTCTTTTAATTCCCGGAGCTCATCACGGCTCAATATCCCCAGATTGCAGTGTGGCAGCAGTCCGTGCTGGATCGCGAGCTGGCAGAGTCGTTTCGTATACGCAATGAGCGAGCTGAACCCTTCCTCTGCCACGCGTGCGGTGAAGAGCGAGCCCAGCGCGGCAGCGCGTTCGGGCTGCTCGCCGGACGTAAAGAGCGCTTCAGTGGCTGCGCCTCTGTGCCGGAACAGGTTTAGAACCGCATCTGTGCCCACAACGTACGCGTCCTCATGGTTGCACGCGCGGTAGACGCAATAGCCGCACGCGTTCCGGCAGATGTTCGTCACGGGTATGAAGATGTTCCTGGAAAAGGTCACGTATCTGTGGCTCGTCTCGGTCAGCATCCGGTTAAAGTATAAATAGCCCGCGCCAAATAAACTCAATCAAGTAGAGTAGCGTTCGGAGGCGGTAAGAAACATGAAGATCATACCAGGAGTAACGACTCAGGTTCTGGCGGATCGTATTGCCAGTGAATTGGGTACCCGCGCCTCATTATGCGAATTCAAGCGGTTCCCTGATGGTGAGCTGTACACCCGGGTGGTGGACGAGATACAGGGCGAGGAAGTAACCATCGTGCAGAGCCTTATGGCAGATACCGGCCTGATCTCGCTGCTGCAGTTGATTGATGCGGTCGAGGAGGCGCACAAGACGACCGTGGTCATACCTTATCTGGGCTACGCACGCCAGGATAAACGGTTCAAACCCGGCGAGGCGATCAGCTCACGAGCGATCGCACGCGGCATCAGCTTCGCGGGCATCGTGGACCGGATTTTCGTGGTGAATGTCCATAATCCCGCGGTCTTGCGCTACTTCGATGTCGATGCGAAGGATTTGAATGCCGCACCGTTGATCGGCGATTACATCGCGCACCGGGCGATTCAGGATCCCGTGATCATCGGGCCCGACGAAGGAGCGCGCGAGCTGGCAAAGGCGGTGGCGGAACCGCATGGCTTTGATTTCGACGTACTGGAGAAGAAGCGGATCAGTGGTGATCAGGTTCAGATCAAGCCGAAGGAGGTGAGCGTCGCGGGCAAGAACGTGGTCATTGTGGATGACATCATCTCCACCGGCGGCACAATCGCCGAGGCGGCTGCGCTCTTGAAAGCGCATGACGCCAACGATATCTACGTCACCTGCATCCACGGCCTTTTCGCTCAGAATGCCACACTCCGCATACTCAATGCGGGCGTCCGGGAGATTATCGCCACTGACACCATCCAGTCAATCTTCAGTGAGATCAGCGTTGCGAAGATGATCGCCGACGAATTGAGCACGTAATGTCGTTCTGCCAGACCGCTAGCGAGATAGATGACGCTCTCACGAGCGCATAGCCGTGGCCGCACTCATCTGGTTCGACTCGACATTTATTACTGCCTATTCGCCCCCGAAGAAGCGCCGCATCATTGGATACATCTCCATCATCTGCTCCGAGGCGATATCCTCGTAGAGCCGGTAGGCAATGCTCACCGCCAGGAGCAACCCTGTTCCTGACGCCTGCCCTAACGTGCCGAACATGTTCGCGATGACCGCTAAAGCGCCGAGCAACGCACCACCCATAAGTGCGATCCTGGGGATGTAGCCCTCCATCAGCCGCTCGATCGTAGCGGGATTCCGGCGATGCCCCGGGATCTGCAGTCCCGAGCGGTAAATCTGCCCGGCGACGTCTTTCGGGCCCATGCCCGTCGTCGTTATCCAGAACAACGCGAAGATCATGCCGCCGACGATCATGAACGATAGATCAACACCCAGGCGCAGCGCAATTTGCCAGCCGGCAACGTTCGGATACGCCATGTGCACAAGCGAGGGGAACCAATCGTAGGGGCTGTAAATAGGATCGAGATAATACATCAAGCCCGAGACCGCGTTATTGCCCTCGTACGTGCCGAAGATGGTGATGCCGCGCGAATAAAAGAGCCGCCCGATCCCCTGGATACTCGCCTGTAACGCACGCACCAGAATCATGGGTAGTACGCTCGCGTACAGCAGCTTGATCGGGAATCGGCCGCGAGCACCGCGTGCCATGGAGTGCGCCAGCGGGATCTCCAGCCGTGTACTCTCGAGGTACACCACGAGGAAGAAGATCCCGATCGTGGAGATGAGCGCGATGAGATAATGCTGGAAAAGGAATGTGATGCCGCCTTCCAGGATCTCATAGAGCGATAACTGCTGTCCTATCTGGATCCAGCGCGGAATGACACCGACCGCCCAGCCAGTCTCGTCCGGCACCCAGTTGATGAGTCCCGTAATGATCTGCTGGGAGACGCCGGCAATAATGAAAAGCGAGACGCCGGAGCCAATGCCCCATTTTGAGACCACCTCGTCCATGAAATAGATGAGCATCCCGCCGATGAAGATCTGGATGAAGAGCAAGAATCGTATGACCTCTATAGACACACCAAGCAGGTTCGCTATTTCCTGGCTGGGTACATAGAAACCAACCACATAGGTCAGGCTGATGAGCGCGGCGAAGGCCAGAACGAGCAGCTTCTGCAGGTTCTGATAAAACGCCTGATCACGCGCGTCGCTCAGGTTCAGGTTGATGATGCCCGCACCGACGAGCAGTTGCAGAACGATCGAGGCATCAACGATGGGCATGATACCCAGGGCAGTCAAGGAGAAGCGTTCACCGGCGAAGATCGCACGCCACCGCCCGAAGAGGTCCAGGGATTCCGGTCCTAACCCGAAGAGCGGGACATTACCCAATGCGAAGAAGAGAATGAGTATCCCCAGGGTCCAGCCCAGCTTGGCCTTGAAATGGATATGGTAAGCCGGGCGGTCAACCATCGGGAACTTGCTCAAAACCGCCGCTAATGCGTCTTTAACGTTCAGCTCAGTCATCTACGCGCCACTCACTCACTCACTTATACCCCGCTCTCTGGCTCTACGTGAGCTTCCACTCGGGCTTCTTCACCGAGCTCTACACTGCCACCGACCTGTTCGATCTTCTCACGCGCGGCCTTTGAGATACTGCTCGCTTTGAGCTGCAGCTTCTTCGTTACCTGGCCTGCGCCCAGGATCTTCTCGATTCCAAGCGTCCCCGCGTCGAGATAGAACCCATCGGCTTTTGCTTCTGCTTTCCCGTCCTTCACCAGTTCCTCGAGTAGCTCATCCAGTTCACCGATATTCACCGTCTTCACCTCGCGGCGATCGTAGCGAAAAGGTACCGAGGCATTATGCCCTTTAATGATGCCGTGCTTGAGCGACCAGACCACGTGATGCCCGAACGCGCCCGCGTGGCCGGACCCGCCTTTACTGCCCTTGCCGCGCCGTTTCTTGGCCGAGCCACCGCCGCAGGTTCGTGTCCCTCTTATCCGCTTTATTCGTTTCTTCATCTCTGCGCGCTCTCACCTTTCCTTCTCTACCAGCAGATTAAAAGGATCTTTTATATAGTTTTACCGACTATACCTATACCGCGCACGAGTAGTGCCGAGTCGCGTTTTATTAAAGGAGGTAACCTGGCGTATAATGAAAAAAGTAGAAATAAAGATAGAGAATGTCGTGGCGAACGCGCGGATCGCCGATAGCCTTGATCTGGAATATATCGAATCGAAGCTCGCAGATGCCATGTTCACGAAGAAGAAATTCCCTGGTCTCGTCTACCGGACAAAAGAACCTAAATCCGCATTCCTCATCTTCCGATCCGGAAAAGTGGTCTGTACCGGATCGAAGACCGAAGAGGGCGTTCGCAAGGTAATTGACATGCTGGCTGCAGCACTCCGCGGAATCGGTATTGAGGTGGAAAAGCATCCTGAGTTCAAGGTGCAGAATATCGTCGCTTCTGCTAATCTCGGTAAAGAGCTCAATCTCGGTGCCATTGTCATCGGGCTGGAGCTTGAGGGCATGGAATACGAGCCCGAGGTGTTCCCCGGTCTGGTCTACCGAATAGAAGATCCGAAGAGTGCGATTCTCATCTTCAGTTCCGGAAGGTTGGTGATCACCGGCGGCAAGACGATGGAGGACTGTGAGCGATCAGTCCAGGTGTTGCTCAATAAATTGACCGAGCTGGAGTTGATCTGAACCTCCCCCCTGAGCACATAAGGCGTAAACGCCGCACATTCGAAGCGAAGGGGCGAATTACTGGATACGGTAGTTAAGGATACGATGAGTGAGCGAGCATCAGGCGAATTCAGGTTAAATGAGCGCCT
This sequence comes from Candidatus Methanospirareceae archaeon, assembly GCA_049975405.1. GTDB lineage: Archaea > Halobacteriota > Syntropharchaeia > Alkanophagales > Methanospirareceae > JACGMN01. The sequence goes on along the minus strand of JBNGDK010000022.1, from coordinate 25,152 downwards.
CTTTGAGCGTATCCAGATTGAACTGTGTGTTTACGCAACCGTTCTTCGTTAAGGGGATCCCCCGCACGGCCATGCCGCTCGATTCCGCAACGCTAATACCCATTTTAATCTCTTCGGGGCAGGCAATGCCGGAGATCGCATCGCAGTGCAGTTGCTCACAGATCTTCTTGAGACACGAGCCCCCGGGTAGAATGAAGATCCTGTAGCCACGCGCCTCTGCAAGCTCGGTCGCGTGATGCGCCATACAATCATCTGAGCAGTGATTACAGAAATAGGACGCGAATTTGGGTTCGAAGTCCGCTTTGCACCGCCAATCCATGTATTTCCTGCAACAGTGCGGCACGAGCAATATCTTCTCCTTCGCATTCCTGAACTGCGCTTCATGCACCAGATTCTTGATCTGAAGATCCACCAGATCCTCGACGATGGAGATGGCGTCCTCCAACTGGATGCCCAGGAGCTGGTCTACCCGGAATTTCCGCACGCTCTGCTTTGAGAACGCGCCGAACTTCTTGTGTAACTGCCGTTTCTCCACGACCCGTGCGATATCCTTGAAGAACCCTCGGGGGAGTTTCGTGAGGTCGTAGTTGAACGAATACGCCATGATGGTATGTATATCAGGTACGGGATATAAAAAGCTCATATGGTCTTTCGTTCACGGCGGCTGGCGCCGCGCAGTGCCGGTGATCGCAATCCTCGCGCCACAGATCGGGCAGCGCTGCTCAGCTGTCACCTGGTATCGGATCACGGCAAAGCCGTACCGTTTGATGAGCAGCTTGCCGCAACGCGGGCAGTAAGTATGCTCAAACGGGTGGCCTGGAACGTTACCGATATATACATACTGCAGACCCTCTGTCTTTCCGATCACCCACGCACGCTCCAGGATCGCGATCGGTGTCTGGCTCTCGAAGAGACCGATGGTCCGTGATCGGTACGCGGGATGGTATTGCGTGACGTGCCACGGGGTATCTACTCCCACCTCATTCTTGATACGCCTGGCGATGTCCCGCAGGCAGTTCTCATCGTCATTAACCGATGGGATGATGAGCGTGGTCAGTTCAATGTGCGCACCCAGGCGCTTCGCGGTACGTATAGTCCGCCACACCTGCTCCACATCAGCACCACAGTAGCGCTTCATCGCGTCCGCACAGCCTTTTACATCCACGTTCATCGCGTCCAGACCGTACTCGACGAGCAACCGCAGCGCGTCGGCACTCATGTATCCGTTCGTGACATAGGTATTGTAATAACCCGCGGCGCGCGCACGCGGAAATACGTCCAGCGCGTACTCGAGCATGAGTGTGGGTTCATTGAATGAGATCGACGTCCCCTGACAGTCCAGCTCCTTTATCAGGTGCACGAATCGCTCAGGTGAGACGTAATTGCAGCGTGCCGGATTGGGCGCGGCTTTGCTGATCGAACAGTTCTGGCACCAGGGACAGGTGAAATTACAGCCGTAACTACCCACCGTTAACGCTCTGCTCCCGAGGAAGAAATGGAAGAACGGCTTCTGCTCTATCTGATTCGCACTCATCGAGGAGATATCGCCGTATTCCAGCGTATACAATTTCCCGTCGATGTTCTTTCGCGTCCTGCAGAATCCGAGCTTACCGACAGGAATCCTACAGGAGCGTTCGCAGGTCATGCAGCGCACACCGTCGTCCTCGCGCTCGTAGAGCACAGCTTCTCTGACGCAGTCCAGGTCGCTCATCTTTTCGGTCGAATCGAGTACCTTATATTGTACCTCGGCTCAGTATTCATGGTGTATATGTAAAGGAACGTGCCGTAAAAATGACGAAACGAATAATTCCGTGCCTGGATACAACGCTGGACGAGCATGGTACTGCCGTTGTGGTGAAGGGAATTGAATTTGAGAACCTGAAGTACGCCGGCGATCCCGTTACGCTCGCGCAGCGCTACGATGCGCAGGGAGCCGATGAGCTCGTCTTCCTCGATATCTCCGCCTCTTACGAGGGCCGAGGGACGATGATCGCTATGGTCGAGCAGATCGCGCAGCACATCAACATCCCCTTGACAGTCGGCGGTGGTATCAAGAGCCTCAAGGACGTTGAGAAGGTCTTGCAGGCCGGTGCTGACAAGGTCGGCATGAACACTGCCGCCGTGAAGAATCCGGACCTCCTTAAGATCGCTACCGAGCAGTTCGGGAAATGTATTGTGGTCGCTATTGACTGTAAACGGCGGTTTGGGGATTCAGCGGGGAAAATATCGGTGGCGTTGGAGGACGGCACCGAGGTATGGTACGACGTGGTCATCTACGGTGGTCGCGAGTATGTTGGCCTCGATGCGATCGCATGGGCGAAGCAGGTAGAAGCGCTCGGCGCTGCTGAGATACTCCTGACGTCCAAAGATCGAGACGGTACGACCGATGGGTACGATATCCCGATCACGCGGGCGATGGCTGAGGCGGTAGAAATCCCGGTCATCGCGTCCGGTGGTGCGGGCACACTCGAGCATCTGTACGAGGCGTTTATGAACGGTGCGGACGCATGCCTGGCCGCGAGTATCTTTCACTATGAGCGATACACGGTCGGCGCAGTGAAGGAGTATCTGCGCGGAAAGGGCATTGATGTGTAACGCGTGGTTAGACCTCGGTGTTTCTTCGCAAATTGGGCGCTGTTTGCACGCAGGAAAGCGGCGAGCAGCGGACAATCCCCCGTTACGCCGCTAAGCCTGCGTGAATAATTTGCGCTACCCGGGCTGGACCTAACTACCGGCACCCTCCGCCCCGTTATGTGCTATAAATAGAAGCAATCTATCAAGCAATACACCCAGCCAAGAAAGAACAGGAGAAAAAACACAAACGCCTATGCACTACATTATCGCGGAGAAGGGCACAACAGCAAAACGAATCGCCACGATCCTGTCCGAGGGGCAGGCAACAAAGCGCAAGCTCGGACACCTCGACGCCTATGAGTTCAATGGCATGGTTGTTGTGGGACTGAGCGGGCACGTCTTCCAGCTCGACTTTCCCCAAACGTACAATAACTGGCGCAAGGTGGATCCCTATCGGCTGATCGATGCCAGGGTCATTCCCATCGCGATCAAGCATTCGATTATCCAGGCACTGGAGCGGATTGCAAAAGACGCCGAGCTCGTTACCATCGCTACCGATTACGATCGTGAGGGTGAGTTGATCGGGGTAGAAGCGTTGCGTACCGTTAGAGAGCTGAATCCGCGCATACGGTTCGACAGAATGCGGTACAGCGCGCTCACAGAACCGGTAATAAGGGAGAGCTTCGCCGCACGGAGCGCGGTTGACTTTGATCTTGCCGATTCGGCCGATGCGCGCGGGATCATCGATCTGATCTGGGGCGCGGCATTGACTCGATTCATCTCGCTCGCGGCAAACCGGTTGGGTGAGGAGTTCTTCTCTGTGGGTCGCGTGCAGTCCCCTGCACTCGCCCTGGTCGTGGATAAGGAACGCGAGATCCAGGGCTTCGTGCCCCGCACCTACTGGGAAGTACATGCGCGGGTAAAGACCGAAGCGGGTGAGGTGTTTGAGGTAGCCCACGCGACCGCGAAATTCTGGGACAAAGCGGAAGCAGAAGCGATAAAATCGCGTATCGAGTCCACAAAGCAGGGGCTTGTCTCTTCAGTTACGACGCGCACGCGTACTGAGTGGCCGCCAACACCATTTGATACCACGGGCCTTATTCGCGCCGCATCAACCTTTGGCTTCACGCCAGGTCGCACGATGCATATCGCAGAGGGCCTGTATCTCCAGGGACTCATCTCCTATCATCGTACCGACAACACGACCTATCCTGAGACGCTCGATCTCAAGGCGCTGGTGCAGTTATTCAGCGATCATGCCGAGTTTGGCGACTATGCGCGCCAGCTCCTGAAGAAGACGAGATTGAAGCCGACGGCAGGTAAAAAGCGAACCACCGACCATCCACCCATCCATCCCGTCTCGGTAGTGGGTCACGAGCGCTTGAAGAAGCCGGGATGGAAGCTTTACGAACTCGTGGTTCGGCGGTTCCTCGCCACGCTTTCAGATGCCGCTACCTGGATGGATACCGAGGTAAAACTCGAGTTCGCCGGTGAGCCGCTGGGAGCAGTGGGCAAGGAATTGAAACACGAGGGCTTCCTCGCTATCTACCCCTATCAGCGCAAAGAGTCGGTGATCATTCCACAGGTCATGGAGGGCGAGTCGGTGTACCTCGAGGATATCGCGCTCGTAGAGAAGGAGACGAAGCCGCCGAAACGGATCTCGCAGGCGGGCTTGATAAAGAAGATGGAGGAACTCGGGCTCGGCACGAAGAGCACGCGGCACGAGATTATCGGCAAACTGTATGAGCGCGGCTATCTGGAAGAAAATCCCGCGAAACCAACGGAGAAAGCCATAGCGCTGGTAGACGCGCTGGAGAAGTTCGCAGAGCTGATCGCAAAGCCGGAGATGACCAAGACGCTCGAGCAGGAGATGGAGGAGATAAAGGACGGCAAACGAACGAAGCAAGCGGTGGTAAACGATTCCCGCGATATGTTACGAAGGGTATTCCAGGAGCTGACGATGAACAAGACTGAGATTGCGCATTCGCTCAAGGCTGCCTCGAAAGGTGGTCCGGTACTGGGCACGTGTCCCGACTGCGGAGCTGAACTCTTCATCGCGACCTCACCGCGTGGTAAACGGTTCGTTGGCTGCAAGAATTATCCAAACTGCACCTTCTCGCTACCGCTCCCCAGGAGTGGCCGGGTGACGGTAACGAAGGAGACCTGTGAGCACCATCCGTTCCTGCACAAGCTGAAGCTCATGAAGCGGGGGATGAAACGGCCGTGGAATTTCGGCTGCCCGTACTGCAATTTCCTCGCCTGGGAGCAGCGTACCCAGGAGAGCGCCGAGGAATCCTGAGTAGTCTGATTGTTACAAAAACTGAGGGTTTTTCTCATGCTACCGTACTCCAAAGTGCTCAGAATCATTGGTGAGACAGACCTGTTCAGGAGCTGGGATTGTTTGTTTTTTTATAAGAGCGATCTCTACTAAGGGTAGGTACCTACATGAGCGAGCGACTGTTTTACGAGGAGGTGGCATATTTCAATCACAGGTTCTCCGAGGCAGTGGAGGAGAAATTGCGCGCCTGCCATAACGAGATCATGTACGATGCACTTACGTACATCAAAGATACGGGCGGGAAGCGACTGCGACCGATAATCTGCCTGCTATCAGCAGAGGCAGTGGGCGACTCACGGGAAAAGGCGCTCTCCACGGCGATCGCCATCGAGCTGCTTCATAATGCATCGCTCGTCCACGACGATATTATCGATGAGAACGACATCAGGCGAAAGAATCCATCCAATCCCGCACAATACGGTGAGAAGAAAGCGATCGTCATCGGTGATCTATTGTTCGGTCTCTCCTGTGAGATGCTCTCACGGTGCGGCGTACCCGAGGTCGTCGGACTGGTCTCGAGTGCCGTTGCAGATATCGCAATGGGCCAGTATCTGGAGTTCATGTTGCGGAATTTACAGGAAGTCTCGGAGCACTCATACATGGAGGTTGCTACGTTAAAGACCGCAGCGACGTTCCGCGCGAGTGCCGAGGCTGGCGCGGTGCTCGGTGGAGGTACTGCGGCCGAGATTGCGAGCCTCCGTGAGTATGGCAACAACCTGGGAATCGCATTCCAGATCCAGGACGATATCCTTGATATCTGCGGTGAGCCCGCGAAGACCGGGAAGCCGGTGGGTCTGGATATCAAAAATGGCGAGCACACGCTCCTCGTTATTCATGCGTTGTACCATTCCATTGATCAGGATCAGGAGTACATCCGATCGATCCTCTTTCACGAGCGTGATCCCGAGACCATTGATATTGATCGGGTGCGCAGTATCCTGATCGAGTCCGGCTCGATCGAGTACGCGCTACAGCGCTCTGAGGGCCTCGTTAACACTGCCCGAGACTGCATTGCGGGACTCAAAGAGTCGGCGGCAAAGCAGAAACTCCAGTTCATCGCGGACTTCTCGCAAAAGCGGATCACCACGTACGTCCTGAACGCCGTTTAGCCGTTCCCGCACACGGTACCTGAACGGTACGTAGGGGGAATGAGGCACCACCGCGGTACGTGCCAGTTGCCTCTCGTTTTGCTCCGGGAGCGCGCGCGGTTTAGCTGCGTTGCGTACCCTAGCACTCTTTACTGCAGACTCGTTGCATGGGTGTTTTGCTGCGGTGTTTTGGGCTGGTGGTGGAAAAAACCGAAAGCTTTTTAAACAGTGAGCTAAAACGTTGATTCCATGAGTGCAGAATTGTTATTGCTATCAGCTCTTGCAGGTGTTGCTGTGATCTTCGCGTTAGGGGTATTGGTGAGTAAGGACAACTTCTATTCCGCGCTGTTTATGTCCGTAACACTGGTTCTGGTGGCTACGGTGTACGCGTTCTTTGACCTCCAGCCGGTCTTCGTGCTGATCGTCTTCATCTTCGTCGGCGCGATTGGCATTGTCACCGTAGCACTCGCTGCGACCTATCGATCGCCACCCGAACGGCAGCTATCCGGGCTGTGGGCCGTACCGGTTGCGATCGCTGCGGTTATTCTCGCCGGCTCGATCTTCCTGGCCAGTCCGCAGCCAGCACTGTCAGGCGCGGTTGAGTTTGATCTGGTACAGTTCCTACCCCAGACCGAATACCTCCTGATTGTGGTATTTCTGGTCTCGCTCGTGGTCCTGCTACTGCTTTCGATATTGGAAATAGGTGTAGGGGGGAGAAGTTGAATGCCAACCATGGATGTGATGGCTATATCGGTAATTTATGCGGTCTCGTTTGCGATCTTGCTGGTAGGGTATCTTACCGCGCTCTCGAGTAAGGATGTGGTCAGACTGCTGATATCGCTGGAGATGATGTTTGGTGCAGTGTTCCTGGCATTGCTGCCGCTCTTTTCCGTGGCTGAATTGGTCGATGAGGCATTCGCAATAGCGCTCGTCACGATCTTTGCGAGCAGCGCCGAACTATTGATTCTCGTCGCGGCCATTGTTACACTTGATCGTCAGAAGAAGAGCATACGGACAAGTACGGTCACCGTCGGAGGGGATAGGCTATGATCGGTACGTATTTACTGATCCTTTTGATCCTGCCGCTCCTGGCCGCGATTATCGCGCCCTTCCTGAAGCCGAAGGCCGCCACGTACCTCACCGCGGTGTTCTTCCTCCTGCCGTTCTTTATGATCCTTTACTGCGTGCTCATCGGGTATCAAGGCGAGCAATTCCTGGCTTCCTTCTCTGCGCCTATCGGCGAAATTTATCTTGGGTTTGACTTCATTTCTCACGCGTTCGGGCTGACGATCTGTATTGTTTCCGCTATGATTGCTCTGTTTGCGTTACCGTACATGGAGCATCGGTTCGAGGAGATGAAGCTGGGTGTGGAGAGCGAATTCAGGAAATACATCTTCCTTTACGATCTTTATGCGGCCTCGATGCTCTGGCTCGTGTACAGTGGCAATCTCATTCTGCTCTACATCTTCCTCGAGATTGCGCTGATTACTGCGTTCCTCCTCATTTACTTCTATGGCTATGGCAACAAGCAATGGGTAGGTCAGTTATACCTGATCTGGAGTTTAGTCGCTGGTGTGCTGACCCTGGCTGGGCTCCTGATCATTGGGATCACCAATGACACGCTCGCGCTCAAAGCGCTTATGGCCCCAGGGGTAACGGTGGGCATGGCTGCGTGGCTCTTCATCTTCTTCGGGATGGTGATCGAGCTACCCGTGTTGGGCCCGCACGTCTGGCTGCCGTGGGCGCATGCGGAGGCGCCAACACCGTTGAGCGCGCTCTTAAGCCCCCTAACCGTTGGACTCGCGGGATACGTCCTGCTCAGAGTTGCTCTGATCGATTATTCGTTCTTCCAGGATTACCGTATGGTGATACTCGTTTATGCGATCATCTCCAGTATCTACGCGGGCTTCTCGGTCTTCAAGCAGACGGACTTCAAGCGACTGCTCGCGTATTCCACGGTCTCGCAGATGGGCTATATCCTCGCTGCCCTGTGCCTCGGGCCGTTCGGGCTCGTCGGCGTGGTTATCCAGTACATGTCACATGCGTTCGGCAAGTCAATCCTCTTCAGTAGCGCGGGTGGCGTTATCGCCGTGCATCACGGTCTCCGTGACCTGACGAAGATGGGTGGCCTGCACGATTCAATACCGACGATCTCCAATGCGGCGGTTATGGGGTTCCTGAATCTCGGGGGCATCCTGACGATCGGCATGATCGGTGAATTCTTCATTTTACGAGGAGTTGCGGAGACGTTCCTGAAGCCCGAATCGGCTGCGTACCTTGGTTGGACCGGGGGCTTAGCCATCTACCTCGCCATGATCCTGATGTTCATCCTCTCGGTCTGGTACGGTTTCTACACGATCCGAAAGGTCTTCTACGGTAAGCCTAAGAGTAGAGTACGGCTGGAGATCAGCAGTTACCTTTATCTCCCGCTCTATATCATCGGGATTGTCTCGGTGATGCTGGTCTTCCCGCCCTGGTCAACAGAATTAATCCCGGGTATTCTCGGGGTGATCAGTAAATCGGTCATTCTGGGAGGGCTATTACCATGAACGAGTGGATTGTTTTCCTGCTGCTCTTCCTTGCGCCCGTGATCGCGAGCGTGCCCATTGCGCTGGCATATAAGAGCAAAACGCTGACAGAGAAGCTACCGGTGCTTTCAGTTCTCGGGATCTTTGTCTCGGTCCTCATGAGCCTGTATATCTTCCTGACCTTCCCGGAGAACACGCAGTACAGCTATCCCTGGATACCCGAGCTCGGGATCAATATCGTATTCATGGTCGATTACCTGAGCATGTTCATGGGCGTGGTCACGGCTGTGATCGCGTTCTTCATCGGTATTTACGGCCTGGATTATATGAAAGGGGACTACCGACCGAGCTGGTACTGGTTCTTTTTCAACCTGTTCACGGCATCCATGCTGCTCGTGGTTTACAGTGACAACCTGTTCCTGCTCTTTGTGGGCTGGGAAGGTCTGGGTGCAGCCTCGTGGGGGCTGATCGGGCACTGGTTCCGCGATGACGATGATATCGCCTATGTCGGTCGTGAGGGTCGGAAAGTAGGGCCTCTTTTGCTGCACTGGCCACCGAGCTTCGGTGGGTGGCGCGCGATCTCCACGATCCGGTTCGGTGATGTCCCGATGTTCTTCGCGCTCGGCGCCATCTGGGCACTGGCAGTCAATGAGCTCGGCGAGCCCACGTTGAATATATCAGAGATCGCCTGGGGCAGCTTATTCACCACGATCGGTGCAGCGGGAACCATCATTCTCTTTGTCGCACTGCTTATGGGCCTGTTCACGAAATCGGCGCAGGTCCCGTTCAGTGAGTGGCTGATGACCGCGATGACCGGCCCCACAACGGTGAGCGCGCTCCTCCACAGCGCGACGATGGTGGCCGCCGGTGCGTTTGTCTTCATCAAGTTAACGTGGTACATCCAGCCGTGGCACCTGCATGACGTGCCGGGGTTGGAGTATGTGTACACGTTCGTGCTGTTCATCGGGCTGCTCTCAGGCTTATACGGCGCGCTTGCGGGCTCCGGCATGCGTGAACGGAAGGTGCTGCTCGCCGCGTCGACGATGTCCAGTATCGGCCTGATGTTCGCAGCAGCCGCTGCGTCATTCTGGATTCACGAGGAGGTAGCACATATGAATCTCGCGCTGCTCGTTGCGTTCTGGTACATGGCGGTGCATGCGTTCGCAAAGGCGAGCCTGTTCCTCGTGGCCGGGCATTTGATCCACGCGACGCACAGCCGGTTCCTGAATGGCGGTCGTGAGTTCGCCAGGAAGATGACCCCGGCTTTTATCGTGACCATCATTGCGACCACGTTCCTCGTGGGTATGCCGCCGCTGACCGCGTACTGGGTGAAGTCCGGCATGGACGAGGTGATGGAGCTGCTTCACCATCACTTTGGGCTCATCCCGATCGTCTTGCTCGTGCTCACCTCGCTGATCTACGCGGGCGTCCTCGCGAAGTTCCTCAGCTTGAACTTCCTCAAAGGCGAGAAGCCACATCACGAGCATACAGAGGGCGGCACGCTGATGAAGGTGGGGTATATCCTGATGGTCTCCGTGCTCTTCGTCTTGATCTACCTGATCTTCACGCGTGAAGAGACGGAAGGTTTTGTGCATGCAGGGTTCGTGGAGACCTCGATCATCGTCGGCCTGCTCATATTGCTTGCGTACATAGCGGGGCTGGCGAAGCCGCAGATCGCGGCGCTTTCAAAGCTCGGCACCTTCTTCAGCGACCGGATGTATCTACCGTTCCTCAACGACTACATCGTGCCGAAGATCGGCTTTGCGATCGCAGCCTTCGTGCAGAACTACGGGAACAGGGGAATCGATGGGTTCTTCAACACGAAGGTGATCCCAGGCTTCTTCAAGGGCATCTCGCGGTCTATCAGAAGCCTCCAGACAGGATTCCTGAGCCGTTACGTGAGCATTGTGCTGGGAATCGTGCTGGTGTTGCTTATCTTATTTGCAGTAGGAGGTGTGTGGCTATGAATGAACTAGTGTTTACACTGCCCATGGCGATGATGCTTGGCGCGATTGTGATCCTGACGTTGTGTGCGGTATTCTCCGTAAAGTACCGTGATGTGGGGCTCATTGGCGCGATCGTGGCGATTCTGCTTGGATTCGTCGCTGTGACGTATGCGAATCCTGAGCTCATCTATTACAGTGCGTTCGTGCTCGCCATCAGTCTCATCAACCTCGCCTCGCTCAAGACGATCAAGAGCGTGATTCAGGGCGTGGATTTCTGCCTCGTGGGGTTGATGGCACTCGTGACGCTGTTCATCTTCACGACCCAGGATCTAGCGATGACTCTTGCCGCGTTTGTGCTTGTCTCCGTGCCCACGTACATTCTCGTGATGGTACGTGAGCGAGGCGCGAACGTCGAGGTGGGTATCAAGTATATCACCTTCATGGTGCTGGCAACGATCCTCTTCTTGATCGGTGCGATGCTCCTGGTGTACACGAATAACGCGTACAACGGGCTGCTGTATATTCTGGGGTACGTGATGCTCGTGCTGGGTCTGAGCCTCGAGGTAGGTGTAGCACCGCTGCACGAGTGGGTGCCGGACGTCTTCTCGAGCGCGGATCCAATCCCACTCTCGATTATCGCATCGCTCGCCAAGATCGTACCGTTTGTGATTGCGTTAAAGATACTACTGTCAACCGCGAGTCCATTAACGGTCACGTTAAGTCTCTTTACAGCGGTACTGGCAGCGATCTCCATGTTCACGGGTAACATCGGCGCGTTGACCTCAAAGGAGCCAGCACGCGTGCTTGCTTACTCAACCGTAGCGAACATGGGGTACGTGCTGGCCTGTGTGGTGGTGATCGCGAAGCCGGAGTTCTTCTATTTCGCACTGACCGGTGCGCTGCTCATGCTCTTCGCCAATGCAGCGGGAAAGATCGGGTTCTTCAATGCGATCAAGAGCAGGGGCGCGTTCTCACCACTGCTGTATCTACTTGCTTTCTCGTTCATCGGGCTCCCGCCGCTGATGGGTTTCTGGGGTAAGCTGTTCATCCTTTTCAGCTTGATCAAGGCCGAGTACATCTGGTTGGTCGCACTCATGGTGATCAATTCCGCGATCTCAGTACCGTATTATCTGCGACTCGCGCGCGAGCTCGGTGTGGGGTGGAAAGCCAGTCTCACCGATTTTATCTGCATCGCGACGGTGATTCTCATCGTGGTGACGTTCTTACCCGACTGGTTCTTCAAAGGAATGGAGGTAATTGCTCAGACGGTAAGTATAGTAATTTAGGAGGAGGAAAGAGAAATGATAGAGAACGTACTGATAATCGCGGTTTTGATTGTGGTGACGGTGCTCATTGATGCTGTGCTGCTCTTACTGGTGAAAGTGTTACCGAGATACAACCTCACGGAGATTAAGACGATGCGGTGGGAGGCAGGCAACCCGCCCCTAGAGTTCCCGAAGTATACGCTCCCCATGCAGTATTTCGGGTACATGTTCCTGTTCATGGCGGCTGAGCCGATTGTGGTGATACTCCTGCTCTTTTCGGCGTTTCCGAGTCTGAGCTTTACGCTGCTCTTACTGCTCTCGCTCGTGCTCCTGCTGCCTGCGGTGTACGTGGGCTATGGACTGACGCGTGAAATGGCGGAGGCGAGGAGTTAATGGATAGGAGCTAATGGAAGAGAGGTGACGTGAGAAAAATGGAAAACCCAAATGCGCATATAGATTTCCTTGAGTCAGGGCCGCTGGCGCCCTTCAAGAAGTGGTCGGCGAAGTGGAGTTTGTGGCCTTGCCATTTCATCACCTCATGCTGTGGTGTTGAGCTCGCCCACGCCTTCGCATGCGGCTATGACGGTGAGCGACTGGGGACCTTGAACCTCGGCATTGCACGGCAATCGAACTTCATCATCATTGAAGGCACGATCTCCCGGAAGATGGCACGCGCGTTGCAGTTCGTCTATGGCCAGATGCCTGATCCGAAGTTCGTGAACGTTATTGGCGCGTGCGGCGAGCGAGGCGGCATATTCTGGAACAGTTACAACATCACGCATCCGTCGGACATCGTGCCGGTGGATTTCTTCGTTCCGGGCTGTCCGATCACGCCAGAAGGTCTGCTCCGGGGCGTACGAGCGCTCCAGGACAAGATAATGGGCGTGGACAAGACCACGATCCAGTATAAGACGGCGGAGCTCCCGTACGTGGAGAAGCTAGAGGAGCGGATGGTGCCCACCTCGCCGAAGCGGTTCACACAGACGCCTGAGATCAGGGTGGATCTCCCGAGCAGAGTTGAGTGGGACTCAGGTAAGGAGTTCGTGCGCGAGCTGGAGAAAGAGCTGAAGGGCTTGATCGAGGCAGTAACCATCACTGATTTGAACCGAATAGCGGTGCGAACGACACCGGATAACCTGATGAAGGTTGCGCGTAAGCTGAAAGAGGGGCTGCATCTGGACCACGTGAAGAGCGTGAATGTGGTTCAGGTACCGCACGAGCGGAAGTTCATCATCGAGTACGTAATCTCGAGTTACACGCGCGAGGAATTGATGCCGGTGCTCGTCACGATCTTCACAGAAATCGAGGCAAAGGATCCGAAGATCACGAGCCTGAACTCGATCTGGGAGAGCGCGAATTACTGTGAACGCGAATTACACGAGTTTTTTGGCGTCTGGTTTGAGGGTAACGATTGGATGGGTAAGAAGTTCCTGCTCGCCCCTGACACACCGGATCTCCCGCTACGGAAGGAGTTCAAGCTTCCTGAGGAGCGGTACGTGTTTGAAAAGGGTGTTGAGCCGGAGTTCATGGTCCCGATCGAGCCACCGAAGGATCTTTACACACCGATCTGGCAGGAATTCATGGATATAGCGCACGCGAGCGATGAGATCGTCGTGCCCATTGGGCCGCATCACGCGGGAAGCGGGCATCTCAGAGTGACCTTCAGGGTGAAAGGTGACCGGATCGTGGACGCGATACCGGAGCCGGGCTTCGTGCATCGTTCGATGGAGAAGCTGGCGGAGACCAAGCTGTACATCCAGAACATCCCGTTATTCGAGCGGCTCGCGATCAACGACCCGGCGAATATGAACCTCGCGTACGTTCGTGCGATCGAGAACGCACTGAAGCTCGAGGTTCCGGAACGTGCGAAGTATCTACGCACGATCCTGTGTGAGCTCTCGCGGATCGAGGCGTTCTACTATGACTCAGGAATCTTCTCGCTCTTCTTCGGGCACACCACGGGCTTCATGTACTGCATGGCGATCAGGGAGATGATCATCGAGGCCCTGGTGCAGGTCTCAGGGTCCCGGAGTGGTCCTTCGTTCATCGTGCCCGGCGGCTTGCGACGTGATATCTCCGAGCCCGTGCTCAATTTGATCGATAACATGACCTTCGCGCTGAACAAGCGGATGAAGAAGTTTGAGAAGATCTTCGTGTACAATCCGGTAACGGTGGCCCGGGCGAAAGGCGTGGGTGTGCTGACGAAGGATGATGCGATACGCTGCGGCATGGTCGGGCCGTTTGCACGCGCCTCGGGCATCAACTACGATATCCGCAAGGTCGCGCCGTACGATGCTTATGATAAGGTCGATTTTGAAGTCACGACCGGCGATGACGGTGACTGCCTGGGGCGGTTCCTGGGCAGGCTGGAGGAGATTCGGGAGAGCATCAAGATAACGAAGCAGGCGGTGGACGCGGTGCGTGAGCTCAAAGGTCCGATCCTGAGCGAGGAACTCCTCGGCGAGTATCCAGAGGCAGCGCACAACATCCGCGGCAGCTTCTACCGTGTCTTTGGCGATCTCGTGCTGCCGAAGGGCGAATGGACGACCCTGACCGAGGCAGGCAGGGGCACGACCTTATTCACGCTTATCAGCGATGGTGAGTCGAACGTTCCGTACCGTGTGCGGGTGATCAGCCCCTGCTGGATGAATCTGCGGGGGTTCATGGAAGCGACGAAGGGCGAGCACTATGCGGACTTCTGGGCGGTGTATGGCAGTTTCGGCTACTTCCCACCGGAGGCTGATAGATAGGTAGGAGAGGTGAGACAAAAGAAATGATCGATATAAGCGGGCTGATAAGCACGATAATCAACAACCAGATAAATATACCGATACTGTACCTAATCTACGAGTTCTTACTGAAGATCCCGGTAATCGGGAGTATCGTGTCGTTCCTACTGAGCTTCCTGCCCATCTTCGGAGTGCCGATCATCAAACTGCTGATAGGATTTGTGCTCTGGAAGCCGATCTGGGTGCTCCTGCTCATTCCGGGGTTCGCCACGCTCGGCACGATGCTGCTCGTCCTGCCGTGGTTGGAGCGGAAGCTTGTTGGCCGGATGCAGTGGCGTGTGGGGCCGCGTGAGATCGCACCACGCACGCGGGGGAGTATTCAACTGCTTGCTGATTCGCTCCGTTTCCTCTGCCAGGAGGTGATCATCCATAAGGAGGCGCATCGCCTGTACTTCCTGCAGTTCCCGTTCCTCTACTTCCTGCCCGTGCTCCTCCCGCTCCTGTTCATTAACGCGGGCGCGCCCGGTGCACCGCTTGTGCCCATCGAGTCGCCGTACGCCTTGCAGATCATGATCGGGTTGATCAGCCTCATGCCGGTCTTTATCATGGGCGTCGGCTGGTCGGCGAATAACCGATACGCGTTTATCGGCACGGTACGCGAGGCGTTCATGTACTTTGCCTACGAAATACCCTTCATCCTGGTGATACTTGCAATGATTGTGCTCTATGGCACGTCGAATACCGTTGATGTTATCAGCGTTACGAACCAGGGCTCATGGTGGAACTGGGGTATTGTGCTCAATCCACTTGCAGCGCTTACCTTCTTTATCGCGACTGTGATGGCCACGGCACGACTCCCCTTTGAGATCCCGGAAGCGGATCAGGAGCTGGCCTTCGGGCCGTTCATCGAGTATTCGGGTATCGCCTTCGGGCTCGCGTACGTGATGGCGTACGAGAAGATGTACGTGCTCAGTGCGATCATGACGATGCTCTTCTTCGGTGGCGGCAGTGGTCCGTACATCCCGATCCTGACCCCGCTGTTCGGCGATGTGATGTCGGGTATCTGGTTCGTGATCAAGACCCTGATCATTCTGCTCGTAATGGTGAACTTACGGGGGGTATATTCGCGGTACCGAATTGACCAGGCATTGAGTATCGGCTGGGGCACCATGCTGATCTTCGGGATTGTGGCGGTGCTCTGGTCACTGGTATTGGGAGGTATCTTATGAAGAAAGTAGCAACACCGGATTACACGATTGCGGACAAGCTCAAGACGCACGCAGCGGCGCTGGGCACGGCGGCGAAGGAAGTGGCGCTGCCACTGAACGTAACGACACACTATCCAAGGGAGCGTAAGCGCCAGCCTGACTGTTTCCGCGGCTTCATGCTCTTCGATCCTGAGCGCTGCATCAGTTGCTTCCAGTGCTCTTTCGTCTGCCCTGCGAACGCGATCTGGATGAACGAATCGCTAAGTGGTCGGTATTACCCGACCGTGGATCACGGCAAGTGCATTTACTGCCATTTCTGCGTGGACACCTGCCCCGGCGGCGCATTACGGGAGACGAAGATCCACGATTTCGCCTACCGGACGATGGATGAGATGCTGGCGATGACGGAAGATATGATCGAACCGCCGGAGATCATTCGTGAGGACAAGGTCGTCGTGGATTATGTAATTGACGATAAGGATCTCACGTTGCGGCGCACGAAGGAAGTAGATAATCTGGTTCCCGCGGCATGCATGGTGCAGGGCATCCCGATGCTGAGCATCTGCATCGATCGCGGCAGCTGCATCGCCTGTAAGGTCTGTGAGCGTGTCTGTGAGAGCGGTGCGGTCCAGGCGGTGACGGATGAGGCGACGATGACCGTGAAGATGTCAATCGACTCGCAGAAGTGCACCGGCTGCGGCCTCTGCGTTAAGGAATGCTCAATGCAGATTTTAAGGCTGGTGAGGAAGTGAGGAGGGGGAGAGAGAGAGATGGCAGCCGAGAGCGAAACAGAAAAGGGCGAACTGGAGTGGGAAGTAAAAATCCCGCAGAAGAAGTATAAAGAGCAGGTATTTTACGTGAATCTCCGAGACGTGGTGATCGAGCCGCAGCTGTGCAGCCGGTGTTTGACCTGCGTCTCGATCTGCCCGAGCGGGCTTATTGTCAACGAAGAGGATAAGGTCGATTTCCCGAACTACGAGGAGAAATGCCTTGATTGCGGCGCCTGCGTACGCGTCTGTCCGCGGTACGATTACGTGCCGAAGAGCGGTCTGGGCGAGTATCTCGAGTTCACGGCAGGGAAGTCGAGACGGTTCACGGGCCAGGACGGCGCGATGGGCACGGAGTTCATCATGTCTGCTATGGACATGGGCCTGATCGACCGCGGTCTCTTTGTGAATCGAGACGAGGCGTGGCGTACTGCTATCTTCCACGTGCGTAACCCCGATCAACTTCATCGCCTGCCCCTGGGCGGGACGAAGTACGTCTTTGCGGACGTTCTCCCGGAGTTAAAGAAGGCAGTGATGTTCTCGAAGAAGGGTGTGGGCGTCGTTGGCACGCCCTGCATGGTCTCGGGCATACGGAAGCTGCAAGCGGAGTTCCCGGTCTTCAAGGAGAAGGTGAAGCTCGTGATCGGGCTGTTCTGCACGGAGAACTTCCATTACAACGAGGTCTCGAAGTATCTGGGAGAGAAGGGCGTTGATTTCTCCAAGCTGGTCAAGACGGACATCATGAAGGGTAAGTTCGTGGCGACGATGACCGATGACGAGGTGAAGTTTAAGGTCAGTCAGCTCTCCGGTATTCTACCCAGCGGCTGCAACGTCTGCACGGACTTCACCGCGGTTGAAAGCGACGTGAGTGTGGGCAGTGTGGGCAGCGCCGCGGGCTTCTCGACCGTGGTTGTCAGAACAGAGGTAGCGAAGAAGGTCTGGGATTATATCAAGCAGTCGGGGAACGCGGAGGTCGGCGAGGGCAAAATAGAGGAGCTGGATTACCTGATCGGGCACAAGAAGGCGCGATTGAAGAACATCCCGGGCTACGAGCCAGAAGCCGAAGAAAAGGCAGGAACGGGGGAATAAGAGTCAATTCGTTCTCCAACCCTTTGTGCTTGGTTTAGGATCACTCGGGATTTTGTGCGAGGAGTTCACAGACCCGCCCGACGTACGTGCCATCGAGCAGGTAGACCTCCATCGAGCCTGGTCGAAGCAGCTTCGTGGCCACGGGCCCTAACAGCTCACGGTTCGAGTTATTGAAGGCGACGCCGCCGCAGAGCTCGTTAAATGCGGGCATGATGATGACCCACGGGGCGTTCTCTCGAGGCATTACAAGGTCCGGATAGCTCTCACCAATCTTTTCTGAATTGCACTGCGCGCGTATCCATACGGGCTTCATGCTTGAGTACGGTGAGCTCGAGCTGGACAGCCGTATCCGTGGATGATTGTGCCCGATAATGATGTAGTGGGCGGTGAGCAGCTCATGCGCGGGCCATGAATGCCCGTGTGTGTACCCGACGTAATCGAAGAGGAAGCCCTTTGTGGGTTTAAAGACGATCTCGTTCTTCGGGTTCCAGTCAGGCTCGTTGACCTCGGCGATGATCCGGTCGAGGTAGCCGTCGTGGTTTCCCTTCACGATATAGACCGGCGCGTAATCCGCGAGCTGCGCGAGAAAGAATGGCACCTCGGCACGCTCTGTATAGGAGATCTGTGGCACCGCGTGCTTCACGTCACCCAGTAGAATAATCACATCAGGCTTCTCCGCTTGCACGCACCGGATCGCGTGCTCGAGCAGCTTCTCAGTTTGGCTGCCGATATTAATGCCCTTCTGCCTGAACTCGGACTCGATACCGAGATGCAGATCGGCCAGAACTAAGGCGCGGTGCTCGAACTCGACGAGGAGTGCAGGCTCGTCTATGAGCGGTTTGAGTGTTGGCTTCCTCTTCATACCCGCTATTCATTAGGGTTACGAATATGAAAGCCTGTCGCTCACGGGTAGCGTGGGGGGCACGAACGAGCGAAATAACTATTTCTATGAGCCGGTATTACCACTCAATCAAGAAAAGCAAACAAACGAACTAACCAACCAACTAGCAGCAGGAAAACGCTTTATGAAACTCCTCAAGCGGAAATTGAAGACAAAGGAAACGGAAACGGGCGGCAAACGTCGTGAGGGTGAGGTTTCGCTCGTGTCTGAGTCGTTAGATGATCTCTGGCATCTGAAGCATGTGATCGAGCCAGGCGACCTGGTGTACTCGTTGACCTACCGGAAGCTGGATGAGGCGACCGATAAGGTACGACCGGACAAGGCAGCGAAGAAGCCAGTGCGGCTGGGTATCCGCGTGGACGCGGTGGAATTTCACAAGTTCTCGCGCCGGTTACGGATCAAAGGCATGATCGAGCAGGGCCCTGAGACCGAGCTGGGCTCCTTTCATACCTTCAATATCGAGCCGGGCACGCAGCTCGCGGTGGTAAAGGAATGGAAAGAGCACCACCTGAAGCGGTTGCGGGACGCGGAGAAGGCGTTTGCCACGACCGAGGTGCTCGTGGTGACCGTGGAGGAGGGCGAGGCGGTTGCTGGTATCGTGCGGCAGTACGGTATGGACGAATTGTTCTCGCTGCGGTACGGGTCGGGCAAGGGCATGGAGCAGGCGGGCGGCGGCAAGCAGGAGTTCTTTGGCGAGCTGCTGGGTAATGTCCAGAACGCGCTACAGACCACGAAGGCGGATGCAGTGATCATTGCGGGTCCGGGCTTCGTGAAGGACGATTTCTTTGCTTTTTTACGGGAACGGGATGCTGAGCTCGCGAAGATAACGCGGATCGAGCAGGCGTCGTCGGTGGGTGTCTCGGGCTTCCTGGAAGTTTTGAAACGTGGCGCCGTGGAACGCCTGAAGAAGGAGGAGCGTTTAACGAAAGAGGTAACGCTGCTCGATCGGTTAATGGAGGAGATCAGTAAAGAAACGGGCGGGAAGGCGGTGTATGGCAAGGCTGAGGTGCAGAAGGCACTACTGTGTGGCGCGGTCGAGACCTTACTGGTGAGCGATGAGAAGCTGATGCGAACACGGCTGGTCGAGGCAGGCGAGGCAGGCGAACGTGAAGCGGAGGAGATCGATCAGCTGCTTGAGGCGGCGGAACGGCAAAGGGGTGAAGTGGTAATCTTCAGCACGGAGTTCGAGCCGGGAAAACGACTCCACGGTTTGGGCGGAATCGCGGCACTTCTGCGGTTCGGGATCTGATAGGTTATCTCAGCGAACGCTCTTTTATCGTTCCCGGTTTTGCGCGAAAACGCTCTGTTTTTTGGCGCGGTTCTACGTAAACAAAAATGAAGAGTGCCCCAGTCGGGAATCGAACCCGAATGCTGGGCTCCGCAGGCCCAGCGGATATCCATTACCACACTGGGGCATCCATCCGAATCTACTCTGCAGCTACAATGTGCACGAAGACCTCGCGTCGGCGTGGCCCATCGCACTCAACGAAGATGATGCTCTGCCAGGTTCCGAGCGTCATCGAGCCGTTTTCGATCGGGATCGACACGCTGGAGCCAACCAGAACGGCCCGGAGATGCGCGTGCGCGTTACTGTCAATGCGATCATGGTGATAGCCCTTGCCACGCGGCACGAGCTCGTCCAGCATTCGCAGGATATCGCTCCTCAAGCCGGTCTCATTCTCATTAATGATGATCCCGGTGGTCGTATGCCTGGTGAAGACCACGCAGATCCCGGAATCCACGCCCTTCGCACGCACGATCCGTTTTACCTCGTCCGTGATATCAATGAGCTCGGTGCTCTCCTTCGTTCGCAGCTCCAATCGCTCCATATTCGTACAATCTTTAATAGCTCTTCATTAAAATGTAGTTTAGGAGAAAAACCGGTTAATGGGCCCAGACGAGGTGTGAAAAGTGCAACTGCTGTTCATCCATGCGGACTATATAGAATACGAGGCAAAGGAGAAGACGCGTGTCGCGGAGCCGCTTGAAACCGGGCAGAAAAGCGCGCGCATAAACGAGGCGCTAGTCGCGTTCATCGCAGTGGAACAGGGCGACGAGGCGAATGTGCCCTTGGTCGTCGAGCAAGCGGCGAACGAAACGCTTGCGATCGCCGAACAGGTCAATGCGGAACGTATCGTGCTCTACCCGTATGCGCACCTGAGCGCGGAGCTGGGGTCGCCGGAGACGAGTGTCGAGCTGCTCCACAGCCTGGAAGCGGATTTGAGTGCACGTGGCGTGGCCGTGACGCGAGCGCCCTTTGGCTGGTACAAGTCCTTCACGCTGCGCTGCAAAGGCCATCCGCTCTCAGAGCTCTCACGGAAAATAACGGTTTCAGAGGGTGTGGAATCGAAAGCGGCACCTGAAGCGCGGAAATCACAGGCACTGGAGGCCGAAGAGAAAGCGATATCGCAGTTCTTTATTGCAGACGAGCAGGGTAACCTCGTGGGGACCGATGCTTTTGTTTTCGAACCGGAGCAGGAGAATTTGCGGAAGTTCTTCCTCTACGAGAGCGAGAAACGGCGTGAGGTGGATAAGATCCCGCCGCACGTCGAGCTGATGAAGCGATTGGAACTCGCAGACTATGAGCCCTCCTCTGATCCCGGAAATCTGCGGTTCTATCCCAAGGGCAAGCTGATTAAGTCGCTCCTTGAAGATTACGTGCGGAATTCGGTCGCTGAGTACGGCGCGGTTGAGGTGGAGACCCCGATCATGTACAGTGCGCTCCACCCGTCGCTGAAGGATTATCTCGAGCGATTCCCCGCGCGGCAGTACTCGATGCTGGGTAAAGGCGGTAAGCCTGACCTCTTCTTACGGTTCGCGGCCTGCTTCGGGCAGTTCCTCATGAGCAGCGAGTCCAGCATCTCTTATAAGCACTTACCCTTGAAGATGTTCGAACTCGCACCGTCGTTCAGGAAAGAGAAACGGGGCGAGCTGGTAGGGCTGCGGCGGTTGCGGAAGTTCACCATGCCGGACATGCACACGCTGTGCAGAGACATGGGGGAGGCCCTGGAGGAGTTCAGAAAGCAGTACGATTTCTGTATGCATATCCTCGCGGAAATCGGCTTCTCACCAGCGGACTACGAGGTCGCGCTCCGCTACACCCGCGAATTCTATGAGGATGAGCGTACCAGAGCTTTACTGGATGGCCTGATTAAGAAAGTAGCTCGGCCGGTGCTGATCGAGCGCTGGGATCAGCGGTTCTTCTATTTCGTGCTTAAGTTCGAATTCAACTTCGTGGATGCGCTCGGCAAGGCCTCCGCGCTCTCCACCGTCCAGATTGACGTCGAGAATGCGGAGCGATACGGAATCACCTTCACGGATGCGGACGGTGCCCTGAAGAGCCCGATCATCCTGCACTGCTCGCCCAGTGGCGCGATCGAGCGGTGCATGTATGCACTGCTGGAGAAGGCGTACCTGGAGATGGAGGCGGGTTCGCTGCCAATGCTTCCGCTCTGGCTTGCGCCGACGCAGCTCCGGTTCATACCCGTAGCCGAGCGGCATGTGGCGTACATTGAAGAGCTCCTCCCGCACTTCAAGGGCATCAGGGTAGACCTTGATGATCGCGACGAAACGGTCTCCAAGAAGATCAGGGAAGCGGGCCGTGACTGGATTCCCTACGTTGCGGTGATCGGAGACCAGGAGGTTGAGCGCCAGATCCTGGCCGTGACGATCCGGGCGGAATCAACGAAGCAGCAGCAGAAGAAAGCGGAATTGACCGTTTCACAGTTGAGAGCGCGACTCGATGCGGCGCTCGTGGATAAGCCCTTAAGACCGCTACCGGTCGCGGTGAAATTGTCACAGCGTGCGAAATTTACGGGTTAGCTACCGTGATGGCGAACGTGAAGTATCCATGCTCCCGCTCCGGTACCCCTCGAGATCGAGCGTGACGTAGCGGAACCCCAGCGCTTTTAATTTTAGTGAAACGCGCTCCAGCAGCGTGTGCTCGCAAAAGGCGCCCATATCGTCCTTATTAAGCTCTATCCGCGCCACACCGCCATGATGCAGTCTGACCCGCACCTGGGTGAAGCCCAGGTCGTGCAAAAACGCCTCCGCCGACGCGATTCGCTCTAACTTCTCCGCCGTGAGCCGTTCTCCATACTCTACGCGCGTGGCCAGGCAGGGCGAGGCGGGCTTCGTTGCGAATGGCAACTTCATATCAGCCGCAAGCTCTCGCACCTCCCGCTTCGTCAGGCCCGCTTCCGCGAGCGGGTGCCATACGCCTGCCTCGGTGGCTGCACGAAGTCCTGGCCGGTCTTCCTCGTAATCAGAAGCGGTAACGCCTTCCGCAACGGTGCTAATACCTTTTACAGCCGCGATCTGGAACAAGAGCCGCGCCATCTCGCGTTTGCAATAAAAACAGCGCTCTCGTCCATTGTTTAATATCGCCTCGTTCGTTTGCCACGAGAATGGAACAAATTGATGCCTGATGCCACGCTCTTGCACGAATCGCTCGATCGCTGTCACTTCGCGCTGCGGCAGGAGCGAACTCGAGAACGTCACTGCGCAAACGCTATCAGTACCGAGCAGATCGCACGCGAGTATCAGCAGGAGCCCACTATCAACACCACCGGAGTAAGCAATCACGAGCTTCCCCCGCTCCTGTATGCTCTTTCGTAGGGCCGCACGTTTCTCATTTGTTATTCTGCTTGGCATGATCGTTCAGGCGCATGTTTTATATAGTAGTGCGGAACAACCTTTAAAAACGATGAGGAAATTACTGAATAAGCCGCAGGTGAAGCCGCTGATCTTCTACGGGCTGCTCCTTGTACCCACCATCTTTTTGTGCTGTACACAGGACTTTGCGCAGGATTCTGGCTTCTTTATTATCGTCCTGGCTATGCTGCTCACGAGCTTCATTGAGATCCCGATACTCACGATCCGCACGAAGAAACCGGAGTACAGCGAGAGCGAAGCGCGCTGCGTCAGCGAGCTGTACGGCGTGCCGGTTCTGGAAGAGCTGCAGAAGGATCCTGAACGGCGGTACTGGACACGAATTACGCTCAATATGGGCGGGTTCATCATCCCGCTCTTATTCTCTCTCTACCTCCTGCTCTTCTTTGAGCCTGCGGGCGAGTACACACTCCCGTTGCTGGAAATCATCATGATTGCGCTGCTCGTCGCGCTCATCACCTTCATGGTGACAGAGGTGAAGGCCGGCGTGGGCATCATCGTGCCGAACTACGCGGGACTCTTCGCGATTCCGCTTGGCTTGTTACTCGCGCCCCCGGATTTGCCGCTCGCGCTCGTATCCCTGCTCCTGATCTTCGTGCCTGCCATCTTCGGTATACTGCTCGCCATGGCCATTGCACTCCTTACTCTGCCCCGGAGTAACGTAGGTAGTGCGTTCTTCAATCTCGGCGGTGTGGGTAGCTTTTACAGCATTTATCTCATCTCGTTCCTGGCGCTCCTGCTTGGCAGTATGGCGTAAGGCATCCTTCGGGTTTTACCTGAATAACTGATACGATAGATAAACAGTGAGAGCGTGATTTCGTTGCTATGCGGGTAACGATACTCGGCGGCGCGGGCGCCATGGGTGCGTGGTTTGCCCGGTTCTTCAAGGAGCAGCACGACGGTGTCGTGCGGATCGTGGACGTCAGCGATCAGACCGCAACGGTAGCCGGGCACCTGGGCGTTGATTACGCCGTGCTGGATGTCTTGACGGCTGATCGAGAAGCGCTGCGAGCGGAGTTCGCCACAGCAAACATTGTGCTCGTTTCCGTTCCGATCGAGCTCACCGGTCGGGTGATCGAGCAGATAGGACCCGCACTCCCGTCGGGATCGCTCTTGATGGATATCACCTCGGTGAAACGGACGCCGATGGCGCTGATGGAGCGCTGTACCGCGCGCGAGGTGGAGGTACTGGGTACGCATCCACTCTTTGGGCCATCAACAAAGAGTCTTCAGGGCATGCCCGTGATCTTTGTTCCCGGGCGTACCGGACAGCTCTACGAGCAGATCCGTGCGCTTTACGAGCGAAACGGCGCGAAGATTACCTGCCTTACGGCCGAGGAGCATGACGAGCTGATGGCTGTGATACAGGCGCTGCCACATTTCGTGCTCTTCTCATTCGGGATCACACTCAAAGACCTGGGGTTCGATATCGTTCACGCACGGGAATTCATAGGCCCGATGTACGCGGTCGTGCTCGATTTCGTTGGCCGGTTATTGTATCAGGATCCGCAGCTCTACGCGCAGATCCAGACGAATCTGGAGATGCGTACGGTGCACGAGCGCTTTATAACCGCCGCTACACGGCTCGCAGGGCTCGTCGCTGCGGGGGATGTGGAGGCGATCGTCGCAGAGCTGGAGGCGGCGAAAGCGCATTTCGGGGATACCGAGAGCGCCATGCGTGACTCTGACCGCATCATCGAGGAGAAGGTCAACCTTTCACTGGGAAAGAAGGTGGTACCTCCGAAACCCTAGGAGGCCTCAGCACCTTCTGATTTCTGCTGTCCTGGGCCTTCTTCCTGATCCTCCGGGTCAGACGATCTTCGGCTCCCCTCTTACTATCTATGTCATTCCATAACAACTGCTGCTATTCCAATCGAACTTGCTCGCCCAATGAGCTGCGAGTGGAGATATCATCTGCTCTACCTGTACGCTCATTCGCTTCTGCACCCGATATATACTCATTAAACGCCTTCACCGGTAGCTCCGCCACGTCAGGCTTCATCCCAAAAAGATGGATGAAGAGATGTTCCCATTCATGTCCTTCCAAC
>JBNGDK010000021.1:0-30577 GCA_049975405.1 Candidatus Methanospirareceae archaeon | reverse complement strand
AACCGATACTGAGTAAAGCAGCTTTAGCTTATCAGATAACAACGCCTCAGCATAGATCGTGTCGTCGTTCATAAGATCGTGCTGCATGCATGGAAGAATAACTAAGAAACAAGAGGTTAAGCTCCGTAATGTATGCAGTCACTCGTCTGGTTCGAATCCTGTTTAGATGGCACCTGCTTTCATCTTCTTTCGACTCTCTTTTGTGGCATTTGACGCATGGACCGCATCAATCAAAACCACTGTGTTAATCTCTTCTGCGTCACGTCCGTAATCGGAGGTGTATGGAACCCTTCCAGCGTACTCTGTGTACCCTCCTCGAACGATGAGCGCTCGTACCCGAAGAGCTGCAGCACTCGATGCGCAACCGGGATAATCTGATGCCGAATGTAGTAATCGATATCGATTTGATAGTTCTGACCGTCTGCATAGAGCTCAATCCCATCGCTGCGCTCAATGATATCAACGGGAAACGCTCGATCACTTGTCTTTCCCGATCCCTTAATGATGATATAGGGTATCTTAGAGCTTACTTCGTAAACGATGCGGGCAGAAGAAGCCGCTGCTCGTTTAGCTGCAACGACATGGGCTTGCTTCGTTTCGTAGCCATCAATCCGCCGTGTAAGCGTCTTATGAATGATCAACTCGTCCAACGGTATACTTCCGGCTCTTAACTGCTGGATGATGCTTTTCACGTATTTCATCGCTTGCTCATGATCTTTCTCGACCAGTATGAGCCGTATCACCTCGGTCTGCACGGCCTTTGCTAATTCACACCAATCGCCACGCCGTACTTCAAGGCCACGCACAACGATTTCACCTTTATCGGTAAGTGCGGCATAGCGCTTCTTCTTGCCGGTGAAAAAAATCGTTCTGAAGAAATCCTGAAGCTCGAGCTCGAGCGGTAATTCCTTTGAAATACGCTCTGATAGCACCTTCGCCTTCTGCAACGGCGCTTCACGTCTGGTCGCAGCAGTCGCAGCACGAGTGCCGGTATCTGTGAGCTTCGCGAAGATGCTGTCCGTATCACTGTAAATAACCTGGAAGCCCTGCTCTTCCGCCATCTCGATCGCCTGCTTGATGAAATACCTGCCCCACGCGGTCGTCGCCTCCGCACATTCGCGCTTATAGAACTTCGCAGCACTCCAACCGGTGTAGCCATAGAAGCTATTGGTGAGGATCTTGATGGTCTGTTGTTGGAGATCGAGGATCCGATATTCAGTGCTCGTTCTCTCATGATGTTTCATCTCGTCCTTGAGTGCTCGTCTTCGCGTGATCAGGTCGCTCATGATGCTCTTGAAGAAGCCCTCAGGCTCCTTTTCGAAGGCATGACCAACCTCAGGTGCACGATACACCTCTGCGTCTTCAGCCGGAGCAGCCACGTAGGTGTCTGGCGAGATATTAAATGAAATCATTATCGTGGGATACATCGAGGAGAAGTCGAGCGCGATGACATCCTCATGCAGGCCTCGCTCGGGTTGAAAGACAAACGCACCCTCGAAGGTCTTCTCCGCGCCACCTTTGGGCGGCACGAGCTCATTCCTTTTGAACGCCTCTACAGTCAGAAATGCCTCCACCTGGCGACCCCGACCCATTTTGGCGACATCATCCAACGGATAGCCGACCATCCGGGCAAGCTCGATTTGCAGCGGGAGCATCTGTTCTGCAATACCCAAGGTGCTTACCACGTCTGCTCTCGCGTACTCGTATAACCGCTGGCGCATCGCTGCGGAGAACCAGCATTGATTAATTTCGCGCGGCGACAAGTCCACACGCTCGCTCTTTTGCATCACGCCGAGGAACTCCGCGACATTCTCCAGTGTCTTCACCTTCACGCTGCCCAGGTCGCGTTTGGCAAGTTTAAAAAGGTCAACGTTCAGTCTGCCCGTGATATTGAGACCCGGTAACATCCCACCACGATCAAATTGAATCGTGCTGCCATCAGCGCCTGCCGTTAATCGTATGCCCTGCAATCTCGCCCGTTCACGAATATACGGCCAATCAAAGGCGTCAGAATTGTAGCCCACGATGATCTCAGGCTCAACGTCATTGATATAGTTCAGAAACTCGCGAATTACCCGCGAATCGTCCCCTGCCTCGAATTCATCATCACTCATTACGAACAAGTGCGATGTGCTGGCCTCGCCGTCAGAACAGGCAACCGCGATAATGACAATCGGATCACGGCTCGGCGAAGGCATACCATGCCCACCCATTGTTACCATCTCGCAATCAAACGCGAGCACCGTAAGCGCGGGAAGCTCTGTGCCGCTCATCGCTTTGTATTCGACTCGAGCAGCACGAATAGTCGTTCTTCTTCCGGTATTCGGATGATCTGCCGCTATTACGTCACCGGTCACGCGTACGCCGTCAAATGGTCTAAGACCGGTATCGATCAGATAACGAATGGCGAAGAGAGTATCAGCCTCCAGAGCAGTAAGCCCATATTTGCGCACCTCCTCGCGGAGCACCGGGACGTCGCGTGGCAGCGCGGGCACGATTTTCAAGCCGCTCTTGGTAGCACCCAGCAACTTCTTCTGACAGTACTCCACGCGCTTAACGCGAATCTCCTCATTGTTTCTAAACGCCACAAGCCCTTCTACCAGGCTCTTTGCTTCTTCCAGATCCATCTGGCGACCTATCTGACGACCGTACACCTGCGGATACGTGTCGGAGAGCACATAGAAATACGGCTCGAACGTGTCATCGAGGACCACGAAGTCTTCACCGTCCGTGCTCTTGCACCACAGTTGAATCACCGGTTTTTCAACGCCCTCTGCATCCTTTTCCACGAGATAATCAACATCCAGTAAAAAGCCTTCTTTCTCCATGCTCATTCGATTTTTAGAAGCCCGAAGCGCAATTGCGTGATCGTTGCCGCTGTTTGTATTGTATCTTACCACTGTGCTCACTTAAATGTTTCAAGCGGCTCGTTCACGCGGTATGCGCGCGTTACGTCACGAGGAGGAGGCGTCCCGAAGGCCGCAGCGCTAAAACTTCTTTTGCCTGTGGCGGTATTGTACTGTACGTAATCAGTAGCTATCAGACGGTAGCAGATAGTGTAAGGGGAGAAATCGGCGAGGATGGCTGAGAATACCATATACATCATTGACGTGACCAATAGAGACGGGGTGCAGACCTCGAGGTTGGGATTGGCAAAGCTGGAGAAGACCATGCTGAACCTCTACCTGGACGAGATGGGTGTGTTCCAGAGTGAGTTCGGCTTCCCGACCACACGGCACGAGACGAACTATCTGAACGCGAATCTCGATCTGGCAGAGATCGGTGTGCTGAAGCGTATCTGGTTGAGCGGGTGGCTCCGAGCAGTGCGAGAGGACGTAGAGGATGCGTTCAGGCTGGTACCAAAGCTGCGGCACGTCAACTTGAGCATCTCGACCTCACAGCAGATGATCGAAGGCAAGTTTCGGGGCAAATATAAATGGCGTGATATCATAGCAATGATGTGTGATGCTGTGGACGCAGCCAAAGAGAACGGTGCACAAACCATAGGGGTCAACGCCGAGGATGCATCGCGAACAGAGCTCACGCAGTTGCTTGAATTTGCCGAAGCAGCACGGGATCACGGCGCAGACAGGATACGCTACTGCGATACGCTCGGGTATGATGATCCCTTTACCATCTATGAGAAGATCAAAGCACTCGCCGACGCGGTCAAAATCCCTATCGAAGTACACTGCCATAATGATCTGGGCATGGCGGTTGCTTGCTCCGTTGCGGGAGCAAAGGGCGCAATCGATGCGGGTGTCGATGCGTATGTAACGACGACCGTGAATGGGTTAGGGGAACGTGCGGGGAACGCGGACCTCGTTTCAACGATCCTCGCGGTGCAGAAATCCAGCGGGTTTGCCCGCACATACCACCTGGACGAGCATATCAATTTGAGCCACGCGTGGAAGATCTGCAACTATGCCTCGCTCTCGTTCCATGTGCCGATCCCCGTAACTCAACCGGCCGTCGGTGCGAATGCATTCGCGCATGAATCGGGTATTCATGCGGACGGCGCACTGAAGGACAGCAGGAACTATGAGTTGTACGATTTCACGGAAGTTGGCCGTGGGCACATTGAGCTGATCGAGACCGGCCGGCTGATAACGACCGGCGAATACTCTGGCATTAAAGGGTTCCAGAACGTTGCGGGTAAGTGCGAATTGCGATTCCGGAACGATGAGGAGGCACGGGAGATCCTTGAGCTCGTCCGGTACGCAAACGTGCACACCCAGAAGCCCGTGACGGAGGACGAGATGAAGTTCATCGCGAAGTATCCACGGCATGCAAAGCTGATCATGTCCGTGCAGCCATAACACTGGGTGGCAAGCTCGCGGAAAATATCGAAAATTTGATATAGACGGGCCCAGTTACTTACAACGGGATTGCTATGTCAGGAACCGTTACGGAAAAAATACTTGACGCACATATTGTCGAGGGCACCCGAGCCCCGGGTGAAGAGGTTGCGCTGAAGATCGATCAGACGCTTACTCAGGACGCAACCGGCACGATGGCGTACTTACAGTTCGAGGCCATCGGGATCCCGCGTGTGAAAACGGAGCTCAGTGTGAGTTACGTGGATCACAACACACTACAGACGGACTTCAAGAACCCTGATGACCACCGTTACCTTCAATCCGTAGCCATGAAGTACGGCTTGTTCTTCTCACGGCCAGGAAACGGCATCTGTCATCAACTCCATCTTGAGCGGTTCGCACGACCCGGTAAGACGCTCATTGGGTCGGACAGCCACACACCGACGGCCGATGGGATCGGCTCGTTCGCGCTCGGTGCCGGCGGGCTGGACGTCGCGGTGGCGATGGCCGGTCTGCCGTATCGAATCAAGTATCCGGAGATCGTGGGCGTGAAACTCACCGGAAAGCTTGCGGACTGGGTCTCAGCCAAGGATGTCATATTGGAAGTGCTCCGCAGGATAGACGTAAAGGGTGGCGTCGGCAAGGTACTGGAGTACTTCGGGCCCGGGGTGAAGACACTGAGTGTCCCGGAACGCGCGACGATAACGAATATGGGCACCGAAACGGGCGCGACGACCAGCGTCTTTCCCAGCGACGACGTGACCAAATCGTTTATGGAAGCACAGGCACGAGGAGATCAGTGGATTCCACTCGTTGCCGATGCCGATGCGGACTACGATGAGCTCATGGAACTTGATTTGAGCGCGGTGGAGCCGCTGGTTGCCCTTCCGCATAGCCCTGGTAACGTGAAACCAGTACGAGAAGTCGCAGGGATGGAGGTGCAACAGGTCGCGATTGGCTCCTGCACGAACTCGTCCCTGCGCGATCTGAAAATCGTCGCGAGTGTTCTGAAGGGGAAGACCATAGCCCCGAATTTACACCTCACTATTAATCCCGGCTCACGGCAGGTAGTCGAGCACCTGATCGCGAGCAACGAGCTACAGTATCTCGTCGCGGCCGGCGCGCGGATGCTGGAGAACGCTTGCGGGCCCTGTATCGGCATGGGTGCCGCACCGACCTCGCACGGCACGTCGGTGCGCACCTTCAACCGCAACTTTGAAGGGCGGAGCGGGACGAAGGACGCGGACGTGCTTCTAGTGAGCCCAGAGGTAGCTGCGGCCACGGCGATCACGGGCGTACTCACTGATCCGCGGGATCTTGGCGCATATCCACGTATAGAGATGCCGCAGCGGTTCATTATCAATGACAATATGTTCATCTCTCCGCTCCCGCCTGATGAGGCAGCTCAGGTCGAGATTCTACGGGGTCCGAACATCAAACCGCTGCCGGATTTCCCGCCGTTACCCGAAATGCTCCACGGCGAGGTGCTTATCAAAGTCGGCGATAATATCACCACAGACCATATCATGCCTGCGGGAGCGAAAATTCTCCCGCTCAGGAGCAACATTCCCGCGATCTCACAATATGTTTTTGAAGCGATCGATCCCCAGTTCCCTGCACGGGCACTGGAGAAGGGTGGCGGGTTCATCATCGGCGGCGAGAATTATGGCCAGGGCTCAAGCAGGGAGCACGCGGCGCTTGCACCGAAATACCTGGGTGTTAAGGCCGTGATCGTCAAGTCATTTGCACGTATTCATTTAGCAAATCTGATCAACTTCGGCATCGTGCCGTTGACCTTTACTAATTCTTCGGACTACGAGTCCCTTTCGCAGGGAGATGTGTTAGAAGTGCTCATCGGTGATCTGCGGAGCGATGTGCGGCTCAGGAATCTGACGAACGGTACTGAGATTGGGCTTACACATACGCTCTCGCAGGGTGATGCTGAGATCTTGAAATCCGGGGGAAAACTGCCCTGGGTCAAGATGAAGGTCTGAGAGAGGAGAGAAGAGGAGGGAGTAAAAGATGGCGCAACGTGGTATTAGAGAGTATGACGCGAAGCGAATTTTGGCTCGTCATATAGAGCGGTTTTCGGGCGGTACGGTCACCTACCAGGGAAAAGTGGCTCTGGTGACACCGGATCAGCGCATCGAAGCACTGAGTAACGAGCTGCCCTGGCTGAAGAGTGAACAACTGACGGTGAAGCCCGACCAGCTCTTTGGTAAGCGGGGTAAACACGGGCTCCTGCTGGTAAAGGTTGACTATGACGAGGCGAAGCGATGGCTCGCAGAGAAGATGAACACTGAAGTAACGGTGGGTAACTCCCGGGGTAAGCTGACGCATTTCCTCGTGCAGCCCTACATTGAGCTGGCGAAGGAGTATTACCTGGCATTTGCCGGTTATCGTGACGGCGATTACATCCATTTCTCGACCGCCGGTGGCATGGATATCGAAGCGAACTGGGGCAAAGTCACCACCGTCACGGTGCCCATTGATGCGACGATTGAGCACGTTGATCTCAATCCAATCCTTGAGCTCGTGCGCGATGAGGACCGGAACGCACTCAAAAACGTCGTAACCGCGCTCTTCCGGTTCTATCGCGAGTTGCACTTCGGGTTCCTGGAGTATAATCCGTTCACCTTTTCGGACGGCGAGTTCCTGCCGGTGGACACCGTGGCGCGATTGGACGATGCCGCGCAGTTTCTCTGCTCGGAGGAGTGGGGTGATGTCGAGTTCCCTGTTCCGTTCGGCCGCGAATTGCGCGCGGAAGAACAGTACATAAAGCAACTGGATGAGAAGAGCGGATCGTCACTGAAACTGACGATACTCAATTCGCAGGGGCGCGTGTGGACGATGGTCGCTGGTGGCGGCGCCAGCGTGATTTATGCTGATACCGTCGTCGACCTGGGGCTTGGCAAGGAGCTGGCGAACTATGGTGAATACAGCGGCAACCCCACGACGGACGAGACCTACGAGTACGCGAAGACGCTGCTCGAGCTCATGACGCGCGAGAAATCGGAGACCGGGAAGGTTCTGATCATCGGTGGTGGGATCGCGAACTTCACGGATGTGGCGAAGACCTTTGACGGGATCATCATGGCGTTGGAGCAGTACGCGGCGAAGCTCAAGGAGCACGGCATCAAGATCTATGTTCGGCGCGGCGGGCCGAACTACGAGGCAGGCCTGGCGAAGATTCGCGCGGCGGGCGAGCGGCTGGGGCTCGATATGGAGGTGCACGGTCCGGACATGCACATGACGAAAGTGGTGAGTATCGCCTTGGCTGATTTAAAGGAGGTTGCCTAGCATGACCAAGCAGGATTACGTGTTGTTTGATAAGAAAACGACCGCGATCGTGTTTGGCAACCAGCAAGCAGCAGTGCAGCGGATGCTCGACTTCGACTATCTATCGGGTCGCGAAGAGCCATCAGTTACGGCCGTTATCAATCCCAGTGGCGGGCGCCGGGAGTACATGAAGGTCTTCTTTGGCAGCCATGAGATCATGCTCCCGGTGTACAATACGCTCGAGGCAGCCGTCGAGGAGCATCCTGATGCGGACGTGGTTATCAACTTCGCCTCGTTCCGGTCGGCGTACAACGTTTCTCGTGACGTGCTTATGTGCCCGACGATCAAGACGCTCGCCATCATTGCCGAGGGTGTACCTGAACGGCAAACGAGGGAGTTGATTGCGCTTGCTCAGCAGCAGGGCAAGTGGATCATCGGACCGGCGACCGTAGGGGGTTTTGTCCCCGGTGCGTTTAAGATCGGCAATGCCGGCGGCGCGCTCTCGAACCTCGTCATGTCGAAACTGTACCGACCGGGGAGTGTTGGCTTCGTCTCCAAGTCGGGCGGTATGCTGAACGAGATGGCGAATATGATCTCGCTGAACTCGGACGGTGTTTATGAAGGCATAGCAATTGGGGGCGATAAGTATCCCGGGTCGACGCTGGTGGAGCACCTGCTGCGGTATGAGGCGAATCCGGAGATCAAGCTGATGGTCGTGCTCGGCGAAGTGGGCGGCCGGGACGAGTACGAAATTGTAGATGCCTTGAAGGCCGGTAAAGTAACAAAGCCCGTGATCGCATGGGTTACCGGAACGTCGGCGAAGATCTTCCCCACTGAAGTGCAGTTCGGCCATGCAGGCGCGATGGCACATGGTGCGGCTGAAACTGCGGACGCGAAGAACGCGGCACTCAAGGCGGCAGGCGCGGTGGTGCCGAACTCCTATGATGATTTCGGAGACCTGATTCGAACGGTCTATGAGGATCTTAAGGCCCGAGGCGTGATAGAGGAGCGGGCTGAGGTGGAGCCGCGGGCGATACCGGTGGATTACGACCCGAAGAGCATACGGCGGCCGACCAATATTGTGAGCACCATCTCGGACGATCGAGGCGAGGAGCTGGTCTACGCGGGCGTGCCCATAAGCACCGTTATACGTGAAGGCTTCAGCCTGGGCGATGTGATCTCCCTGCTCTGGTTCAAGAGGCGTTTACCGAAGTACGTGACGGATTTCCTGGAGCTGGCGTTACGCATAACCGCGGATCATGGACCCTGTGTGAGCGCGGCCCATAACGCGATCGTCACCGCGAGTGCGGGTAAGGATTTAACCGCAGCGGTAGCATCCGGTGTGCTGACCATCGGGCCGCGATTCGGTGGTGCGATCGACGATGCCGCCCGGTACTTCAAGGACGCACTTGAACGGGGCTTGACAGCGCGGCAATTCGTGGATGAGATGAAAGCCAGGAACATCAATATTCCGGGGATCGGCCATCGGGTGAAGAGCGTGCAGAACCCTGATATGCGCGTCAAGCTGCTCGAGGAGTGGGCGTTTGCGAACCTTCCAAAGCACGAACTGCTTGACTTCGCGCTCGATGTGGAGCAGATAACAACCGCGAAGCGGAACAACCTCATCTTGAACGTGGACGGGTGTGTCGGGATCGTCTTCGTGGATATTTTGCGCTCGACCGGTATTTATAGCGAGGACGAGATCGACGAGATCATCAGCATTGGCACACTCAACGGCATCTTCGTCCTGGGTCGGACGATCGGAATGATCGGGCATTATCTGGACCAGAAGCGGCTCCGTTCGCGCTTGTATCGCCATCCCTGGGACGACGTGCTGTACATGCTGCCCAAAGAGGACGAGGTGCTGAAATACCGGGGGTCTGACTAGCAACGGAGAAAGAGAAGAATGGCGAGAAAGATACAGATGAAGACGCCGCTCGTGGATATCAACGGCGACGAGATGACGAGGATCATATGGGCGATGGTGAAGGAGCAGCTCCTCCTGCCCTTCATAGACCTCAAAACAGAATACTACGACCTCGGGCTGAAGAAGCGTGACGAGACCGAGGATCAGATAACTATAGAGGCCGCGGAGGCGATCAAGAAGTACGGTGTGGGCGTGAAGTGCGCGACGATCACGCCAAATGCCGCGCGTGTAAAGGAATATAACCTGAAGCAGCAGTGGAAGAGCCCCAACGGCACGATCAGAGCGATCCTGGACGGCACGGTATTCCGCGCACCGATCATGATCAAGAACATCAAGCCGGCGGTGCGGAACTGGACAAAGCCGATTCACATCGGCAGGCACGCCTACGGCGACGTGTACAAGAACGCGGAGTACCGTGTGTCGGGTCCGGGCACGGCCGAACTCGTCTTCACCAA
This sequence comes from Candidatus Methanospirareceae archaeon, assembly GCA_049975405.1. Taxonomy (GTDB): domain Archaea; phylum Halobacteriota; class Syntropharchaeia; order Alkanophagales; family Methanospirareceae; genus JACGMN01. The sequence continues at coordinate 20,597 of JBNGDK010000021.1, read as the reverse complement.
CGAGCAGGGCAAGGAGGTACGGGAAACGATCGAGAAGTTCGATGGCCCCGGCATCATCCAGGGCATCCACAACCTCGACGCTTCGATCAAGAGCTTTGCCGAAGCCTGCTTCGCCTATGCGCTCGACCAGAAGGTGGATCTGTGGTTCGGCGCGAAAGATACCATCTCCAAGACCTATGACAGCACCTTCAAGCGGATCTTTGAGGATGTCTTTGAGTCTGAATACAAAGACAGATTCGAAGCGGCTGGTATAGAATACTTCTATACGCTCATCGACGACGCTGTGGCGCGGATCATGCGATCCGAGGGCGGCATGCTCTGGGCTTTGAAGAATTATGACGGCGATGTGATGTCTGATATGCTCGCCTCGGCGTACGGGAGTCTCGCGATGATGACTTCCGTGCTGGTATCGCCACAGGGATACTTTGAGTATGAGGCCGCGCACGGTACCGTGCAGAAACATTACTACAAGTACCTGAAGGGCGAGAAGACCTCGACCAATTCAGTCGCGCTGATATTCGCGTGGACGGGCGCGTTACGGAAGCGAGGCGAGCTGGATACCATACCCGAACTGGGACGATTTGCGGATACGCTGGAGGTCGCGGTCATCAGCACGTTAGAAGACGGGATCATGACTGGCGACCTGGCCAGGTTGGCAGAACCGCCGGCGAAACAAATAGTGTACACGGAAGCGTTTATTGCTGAGGTGCGGCGGAGACTTGAAGAGCGCGTAGCGTAACGGTCTGAAAAACTCTGAAGGCATCCGTATCAAAATCTGACCACTCGATTGAGACTCTGATGTGAAGGTAGCATGTAATAGGTAAGGGGAGTGATTTCGCCCATGCCGCGGAATGAAGAGGTAATGCGGAAAGGGGGTCAGACGGACATCCGTAAATTCGGAACCGTGAAGGGGGTCTTTGTTCCCACACTCCTCACCATTCTAGGGGTGATCATGTATCTCCGCCTGGGCTGGGTGGTCGGCAACGTCGGACTCCTGGGTGCATGGCTCATCATTCTGCTCGCCTTCACCATCACCACGGCCACCGCGCTCTCCATGGCATCAATTATCAGCAACATACAAATCGGGCCGGGAGGCGCGTATTCCATCATCGCCCGCTCGCTGGGGCTGGAGATCGGGGGGAGTATCGGCGTACCCCTGTACTTCTCACTTGCATTCTCGGTGGTCCTGTATATCTTCGGGTTTCGGGAGGGCTTGCGCTTCCTCTTCCCCGCTCTCCCGCCATTACTCATTGATGTACTGGTCTTTGGGACAGTGGCTGTCATCATCTTTTTCAGCACCGATGTTGCATTCCGGATACAGTACCTGATCCTTGCCCTGATCGCTGCTTCCCTGATCTCTATCTTTGCCGCCGGAATGGGAACGGCCCCCGATTTCACCATCAGTATGCCACCAGAGGGTATATCGTTCTGGACGGTCTTCGCGGTATTCTTCCCGGCTGCAACCGGCATCATGGCCGGGGCCAATATGTCCGGTGAGCTGAAGAACCCCCGAAAGAGCATTACCCGCGGGACCCTCTGGGCCATAGCAATCGGTTTGGTGATCTACCTTCTTCTCGCTTTCTGGCTGGCAGGCGCAGTGGACCGCCCCACGCTGGCGGGCAACTTCCTGGTACTGATGGAGTTCTCGTATATCGGGTGGGTAGTGGTGGTCGGGCTTCTCGCGGCTACCTTCTCTTCGGCCATCAACTCCTTTGTGGGTGCCTCCCGGGTGCTGCATGCTATGGGTGAGCACCGGGTAGTACCGCAAGGTGCATGGTTCTCGCATCGTGCCGCTTCCGGTATTCCAAGGAACGCAGTACTCTTCACCGTTCTCATCGTGGGGCTCTCGCTGTTGTTACGGGATATTAATGCGATCGCACCACTCATCACCCTCTTTTTCCTGATCACCTACGGGATGGTTAATCTGGTCGTCTTGCTGGAAAGCAATCTTAGTCTCACCAGTTTCCGCCCCCTGTTCAGGATCCCATGGATCGTCCCCCTCGCAGGAACCGTGGGGTCGTTCTTTGTCATGTTCGTCATCAACCCTATCTTCAGCCTGATGGCCGTGACCCTGGTGGTTGTCTTCTACTATCTCCTCATGTACCGGCATATCGAGTACCGCACGCCCTATGGTGATGTACGCAGTAGTCTCTTTGTCGCGATTGCCGAATGGGCTGCGAAGAAGTCCATGGAGCTCCCGACGTCCCAGGAGCGTGCCTGGAGACCAAACCTGCTCATTCCCGCTGATTCACCCGCGGAACTGCGGGGCGTATCGGAATTCGTGCGCGATATAACCTATCCACGAGGTTCCGTGAGTATTCTTGGAGTTGAGCGAGGCGCGGAGGGACATATGGGGCAGGAGCTCTCCGGTATCTCTGATGAATTCAGGAGAGATGGGATCTTCGCCCGCTGGACGATCGTCCACGGAGATAACTATACAGAAACGGTGATCAGCAGCATCCAGACGCTGAAAAGCGCCTTCTTCAAGCCGAATATCGTGTTCCTCCGACTCCAGAGGGATCCAGGGTACGATACAGATCTTCTGCGGATACTGGCTGAGACGACCAGGTACCAGAATGGGATCCTGCTGTATGCCGGTCACCCTCGGGCCGGGTTGGGAAGGCGGCGGTCCATCAACCTCTGGATCGGAGAGGATTGCCAGCGCTGGATCCCCGGGACACCACAGCTCCCGAACTGCGATCTCACGATTCTCATCGCCTACAAGCTCCTCGTGAACTGGGGTGCTGAACTCCGGATCATCGCAGCGGCCGGCGAGGGTGCAAACGTTCTGGAGGTGGAACAGACGATCGGCGCGATCCTGGATTATGCCCGGATCCCCGCACATTCCGTGACGGTCGTCGCCCGGACCGTCGAGTCCTATGCGAAGGAAGCAGAACACGCAGATCTGAATGTGTTCAGCCTGTCCCCCTCGGTCGATATCGAGCAACTCCGCAAGTTGGTTCAGAACACGCGATCAACCTGTCTCTTCTGCCGGGATTCCGCCCGGGAGAGCGCCCTTGTATGACGAACAAATTAGAAGAAATCCATATCCCCCAGCTTCTCGACCATCTCCTTCCGTCCGATCACCACCACCGTATCGCCTTGGAGTATCTCATCCTCTGGCCCGATGCTCGAGATGACCCGTCCATCACGTATAACTGCCACGATGGATACGCCGAGTCGCTCCTTAAACCGGAGATCCTTTACCTTTTTGTTCGCGATCTTCGCGCCTGGCTGCACCTTGATGCTTTCCAACGACGCTTCACCTTTCTTCGTCGCGAAATCGATGAAATCGACCACTGCGGGCTTCGTCAAACTCCGTGCGAGCCGTCGTCCCGCGATCTCCTCAATTATCACCACCTTCTTCACACCCGTTTTATAGAGCATCTTCGCCGCCTTCTCCGAGCCTGCACGCGATACGATATCCAAATTTTGATTCAGGCCCTTCGCCGTGATGCTCAAGAACAGGTTATCCGCATCATCCGGTAGTGTCGAGACCAGGCCCGAGGCGCGATCCACACCCGCCTCCTTTAAGGTCTCCTCACTCGTCGCATCGCCCTCGACCACGAGTATCTCCTTCTTCCGCAGCTCCTTTACCCGCTCGGTGTTGTTATCTATGACGACGAACTCCAGACCTTCCTCTCTAAAATCGTCCGCAATGACGCTTCCGGTACGACCACCGCCACAGATAATCCGGTGATTCTTCATCTTTGCCACGCCCCGCTTTACTCGTGTTATGCCCAGGGCTTCGCGCAACTGCCCTTCCAAAACTAACCCTATTATACCAGTGAGCACATATAAGACCACGCCAACGCCCGTTAAGATCAATACCATCGTAAATATTTGTCCGTAGGGTGTATGCGGATAGTAGTCCCCATACCCTACAGTGGTAATTGTGATAACGGACATATAGAGCGCCTCGAAAAGGGAGATGCCCTCGAAATGCCAGAAGCCCAGGGCTCCTGTAATCATCACGACGAGTACTAGAAAGAAGCCGGTGAGTGTGCGTCTTATTGCTCCCATAGTGCCGTGCTGATTTGTAAGATTTAAATTTAGTAACGCCGCTTATTATTCCTTTGCTCTTTCTGTCCTCGTACCCCCGACCACTCCTCATCGAATTGAGACCGCATGGATGAGCTTATTAAAGGCGTAATCAAAGCGCTACCGTGGTATCGCTGAACGAGGTTCAATAATGAAACGACCTACCATCTGCCCGCCGTCTAACACCACGCACCAAACCGTCGTAGCGTCTATTACCGGCATATCGCTTCCGCGAGAAGCTCGCCCCCTGCAAACCGCAGGATATACCGGGTGGCAACGCTCAGACCCTCTTCGAGCTCTATATCTGATACCCCTGGAATGCTATAGGCAACCAGAAGAACGTCCCTCGTCGCGTCCGTCACCTTCATGGCATCCGCATCACCGTGTCCATAAACGCACAGGATCCGTGCAGCATCCGTTAACACCCGCTCGCGCCCGCTCAGCCGCTTCATCCGAGGGCCGATCAGCAGCACTTCCTCGTCCGGGTGCGTGAATCGTACGCGTAAGGGCGGTTCGACTTTCGTCGCATCGAATGCGCTGAAGGTGAGCGGCGTCTTCCACCGAGACGAGATTATCCGCATCCACAATCGGTGAAATCCGTGACAGACTTTTGCCCTGCACAATCCGTCGCAGCAGTTCCTCTTACGCTGGTCGCACTTTCGTGGGATCAACACCCAGCTGCCAGAAGAAATCCCGCTGCCTTCTCAGGGTTCCGATGTCCTTGACTGCCGCAAGATCGTATGTGCGTCTTAGCTCCGCTTCCACCGCTGCTATTTCTGTATCGAGTGCTTTCTTCTCGTGCTGCAGCACGCCACGCAGCTCTGCGATACCGAGGCTGAGCTCGACGTTCTGCCGTACTGCCGCATCAATGACAACCCGCATCATGCACCCTGCACAAGCGTAATGGTATGCCGGATCAGGTCGATTTCGGCTATTCGCCCCGTAACTTCGCACGTCTCGCCCAATATCCCGGTGAGCTTGATACGTTCGCCCTCGACGGCCACGCGCACGACGTCCTCCATCACTAATTCTCTGGTCGTCGCTCCCGTGCGTTCGATAAAGACAGTCGATTCACACATCTTTGCGCTCCTCCTGTTTGTAAGTATGTATTCTTCGCACGCCGCTTCAGATATAACTTACTAGGGTAGGGGAAGTTTATTATATAAAAAATTATAATATTATGCGGAGCTACCGCAGGAGAATCAGCACCATGAAAAGTTACCGACAGAAATTGGAAGAGGCGAAGACGCTCTCTGATGTCTTCGAGATCGTTAAGGAAGGTGTTCGGAAGGTATTGCATACCGGGAGGGCTGGCTTGACGCTTGGACTTGCGGATCTTGGCGGCGATGCCGGTTCGTGGATTGGGGCGTTCTATCCCGTCGGGTCGAACACGATTATTATGAACCGAATGCCCTTACACTGGATTACCAAGATGAATCCACAGTGGTTCGCTGCCTATGCCTTTCACGTTCTCCTCCACGAGTATATCCATGCCCTGGGATACATCGAAGAGGCGCACACCCGAAAACTCGTCTACTGGATCTCTCGTGAGCTCTTTGGCGATGAGCACGTCGTCACGCAGATGTCACGCGATATAAGCGTTTTTATCCCCAATGTTAGGTATTCCACGGAAGAAACTGTTCAGGAGAATCTGGATGGAGTAGCGCTCGAGATGGTGCCTGATTTCGATCGCTCGAGTGTCACGTATATCATGTGAGCTCTTCGCTTCTACTTGGACAAGCCGCACTGATCCACTCACTACCCGTGACACCACCGGCAACACGGTGCCTGCAAATTCGCTTCTGTAAGAACCCCGCCCACCCCAATACTTCACAAGCGCCTGCTGTAGCAGGATCATGACGAAGCAAATTGTGGTCTAACTCTCGAATTCGTAACAATACTGCCCGGCGCTCCCCACTGTAGGGGTAGGACGTTTTATTATTGATAACTGTAAGGTTGCTGGGGTGTTCGTTCTCGAAGAAGAATCACATCTTCTTGAGCTCGCCAACCACCTCGTTCACCTTATCAGTAACCCAGTACCGTTTCAGCGCCTTGCCTTTTGACTTTGGTTGCTCGGAGATCTCGTACTTGCTACGCACAAATCCGTGATCTTCGAGGATACCCAAATGATAGGAGACCAGCTTCTTCTTCTTCTCCTCCAGCGCCTTGCTGATCGCATTGATATGCATCGGCTGCTCCTCAAGCAGTTCCACGATCCGAAACCTGATCGGGTGCAAAAGGACATGCGCTTCCTTCACGAGCTCGTCATCCAGCTTCATTGTCTTGTCTATCCTTAACAACTAAAAGTATAAAAACATTGTATATAATATTCCCTTTTGTCATGGGGATCACTATTTAGTATACCTGCCCAGATTGGGGCAACAACTATAAAATGGGCCACCACCCTATGGGGAATCGGGATCAGAAAGTGGAACAGGAAAGAAGCCACCGCATGAAGGTCGTTATCTCGTTGGGCGGCATGTTCTTCTCCGATGTGGAGCAGCTCACGGGAGTAGCGGCGATTCTGGATGAACTCGCTCGGTCGTGTAGGCTCTGCGTCGTTACGGGCGGCGGGATGCATGCCCGTGAGTATATCATTCGCGCGCGTGAGCTGGGTGCGAACGAAGTCGTCTGCGATTATCTCGGGATCGCCGTCACCCGGATCAACGCGAAGCTGCTCATTGCCGCGCTGCACGATGCTTATCCCGAGCCGTTTTTGGATTATAAAGAGGCTGCCATGGCGCACCGGAGTGGCCCGGCACAGCGAATAGTCGTGATGGGTGGTGTGAGCCCCGGTTATACCACCGATGCGGTCGCTGCGCTCCTCGCCGAGTATCTCAGTGCCGAGTTACTCCTCATCGTGACCTCGGTCGATGGCGTTTATGATAGTGACCCGAATGTCAATCCAACCGCGCGTAAATACGAGAAACTCAGTCCGAGGGAGCTCGTGGCACTAACGATGAAAGCGGAACTGAAGGCGGGCTCACGCATTGTAATCGATCCTGTTGCGGCGAAACTCATTGAGCGAAGTGGGATGCGTACGATTGTGATCGACGGTCGCGATCCACGTGCGATCATCGATGCCGTGCACGGCAAGCATCAGGGCACGGAGATCTCTGAAGCTCAGTGAGCTTACGTTCGTGACGGGTTGAGCACGCGGAGACCAAGCTCTGCTGCGGCCGTTTCGATATCGCCACGCTTGCGCTTACCCACCGTCGCGGCAATTCGGACAGCAGTTCCCGCTGCCGCTTCCTCGAGCTCCTTGGCGTTATGAACGAGCACTTCCCGAACGCCAGAAGGATGCAAACCGCGTTCTTCCTTCTTTCGCCGATAGCCCACCGTCACGTGCGGACCCTTCGCCGCGATGTGCTCCCGCATCTTGTTATCATGCCCGCGGGGCCTTCGCCAGCTCTTGCTCAGCTTCTTCTTCGAGCGCCATCCATAACGCTCAAATTTGATCCTTCTTCGCTTTGTCATCGCGCTTCCTTCTCTTTAACAGGAAGTTGTACAAAAGAACTTTTTACTTCTGGGGAGACGCACCCGCTCTGTCACAAACAAATGCTCACAGCTTCACGAGCGTGACATCAGCGATGTGTTGCACGTGCTTTATCTCTTCTATACTTGCCTCACTGACCATACTGTCCACATTAATAACCATAACCGCTTCGCCACCGATCTTCTCTCGTCCTACCTGCATCCCTGCGATATTGATGCCTTTGTCACCGAGAATCGTGCATACCGGACCGATCACCCGTGGTTTGTCGATAAATGAGCAGATGAGCATATAGCCCGAAGGCACTGCATCCACCCGGTGCCCGTTAAGCTGTACGATGCGCGGATCGTCCTTCCCGAAGAGTGTCCCGGCCACCGTTCGCTTCAGTTCCTGGTCTTTCATCCGCGTGGTCGTGGTAATACTGATTAAGGAGCAGAAATTCACAATCTCTTCCGTCTTGCTCTCGGTCACTTTAATGCCGAACTTCTTCGCGATCGCCTCGGCGTTGAGGTAATTCACGCCATCGGTGAAGAGCGCGAGGAAGCTCTTCAAGATCGCCAGAGTCAGGATACGTGTGTTCTTCCCGATAGGAGTTTCAGCAGTTCCCAACTCACCTTCATAAGCGATCTTGAATTGCTCGATCCGCCCTGATGGAGGGACAAGTTGCGCCGTGAGCAGGCCCAGCTTCTCGCCCAGGACTAAATAAGGCCTTAAGACGTCCATGATCGCCTCCTCGACATAGATCATGTTCACCGCGTTACGGACCGGTTTGTTCTGCAACGCCGCGATGACCTCGTCTGCGATGACGAGAGCCGCAGTCCTCTGCGCTTCTGTCGTTGACGCGCCCAGATGTGGTGTCACCACTACTTCCTCGAGCTCCACCAATTCACGCTCCTCCGGAGGCTCCTGCTCGAAGACGTCGAGCGCAGCGCCGGCTACCTTGCCGCTCTTGATCGCTTCTTTCAAGGCCTTCTCATCGATAACCCCACCGCGTGCACAGTTCACGATGCGGACACTGTCCTTCATCTGTGCGAATGCCTCGGTGCCGATCAGGTGACGAGTATCTTTGTTCAGGGGCGTATGAAGGCTGATGAAATCTGCATTCCGAAGGACTTCGGGCAAAGTGGCGAGCGTGATGCCAAGCTCCTTCGCCCGCTCCTCTGTTATGAATGGATCATAAGCAAGGACCGTCATCGCAAGTCCTCGGGCGCGCTTCGCCACTTCGCCCCCCACACGGCCCAGCCCGATGACGCCCAGCACTTTGCCGCTGACCTCGACACCCATATACCGCTTCCGGTCCCACTTGCCCGACTTGAGCGAGAGATTCGCGGCCGGAATCTTCCGTGCGAGGCTGAGCATCATGGCAATCGTGTGCTCAGCTGCGGAGATCGTATTAGCCTCCGGTGAGTTCACCACCAGGATGCCTTTCTCCGTCGCTGTCTCCACGGCGATGTTATCAACGCCAACGCCCGCTCGCCCGATTACTTTCAACCGGCCGGCGCTTCCCGCTTCCACGATCTCCTGCGTCACCTTCGTGCCGCTTCGGATAACGATCGCGTCGTAGTTGGGGATACGATCCTTCAATTCCTCTTTGCTTAAACCTAATGCCACATCAACTTCGGCGAAGTCTTGCAGCTTGTTAATCCCCTCATTTGAGAGATTATCGGTTATAATCACCCTTTTGGGTTCCTGCTCTTTTCCTTCCATCTACCATCACCCGCTCGTTGCTCTCACGATCTAACACCAGATAAGTGACCGTGTAAAATATAAGTTCGCGGAAGAAAATCACCACGCCGCGAGAAGATGGTGCGCTGCAGCAGTTCTCGGAGCCGCCAGTGAATGAACGCAAGGGCAAAAATAAAGGCAAGTAGTAACAAGTAAACTACAGAGTCGAGGTTGGTATGATGACGGTAATTGAGATAAGGGATCTTAAAGGGCGGGATATTCTGGATTCTCGGGGCAACCCGACCGTTGAAGTGGATGTGCGCACGACGAGCGGGTTTGGCCGGGCGAGCGTGCCTTCAGGTGCATCAACGGGCAGTAAAGAGGCGGTAGAGAAGCGAGATGGCGATAAGAAGCGCTACAACGGTAAGGGTGTCCTCAAGGCGGTAGAAGCTGTGAATACCGTGATTAAAAATGCGCTCACGGGCAAGAATGCGCTCGATCAGCGCGGAATTGATATGCTGCTGCTGGAACTGGACGGCACGGAGAATAAAGCGAACCTCGGTGCCAACGCGATAATTGGCACCTCGATGGCGGTCTGTAAAGCCGCGGCGGATTCCGTACAGAAACCGCTCTTCACCTATATCGCTGAAGATGTTGCTGGCATGCAACTCACACATGAACTCCCTGTACCAATGATGAATGTGATCAACGGCGGTCAGCACGCGGGTAACGAGCTGAGTATTCAGGAGTTCCTCATCCTGCCCATGGGGTTTGAGCGCTTCCGGGACAGTTTACGGGCTGGTGTGGAGACCTATCACGCGCTGAAAAAGGTGTTGGGCGAGCGATACGGTAAAATCGCAACGAATGTGGGTGATGAGGGCGGCTATGCACCACCAATGCGTGAGACGCGGCAGCCGCTCGATGCAATAACGGACGCCATAGCCGAAGCGGGCTATGCTGAGCATGAAATTCGGCTGGGCATGGATGCGGCCGCATCATCGTTCTTCGACGCACGAACAGGGAAGTACCAGATCGATGGCGTCTTGAAAGAGGGCACTGAACTCATTGACCTGTATAAAGATCTTGTGGCGAGCTATCCGATTGCGTTGCTCGAGGATCCTTTTGAAGAGGAATCGTTCGCGCTCTTTGCTGAGCTCACCGCGCAGCTCTCCGGGATCATCATCGTCGGCGATGATCTCTTCGTAACGAACGTCAAGCGGCTGGAGCAGGGGATACAGCAGCATGCCGCGAACGCCGTTCTCCTGAAATTGAACCAAATAGGAACGATCTCTGAGACGCTGGATACGATCCGACTAGCAAATCAAAATGGCTACAAGAAAGTGGTCAGCCATCGCTCGGGCGAGACGGAGGACTCGATGATCGCGGACTTCTCGGTCGCGATCAATGCGGAGATCATCAAGACCGGCGCGCCAGCACGCAGCGAACGGACGAGCAAATATAACCAATTACTGCGCATCGAGGAGGCTATGGGCGAGGCGGCACGAAGTAAAGGTCCATCTTTACGTGCCTGAATGAGCGCACGTGTGCACGTCACTTCACTACAAGTAAGCAAACATGCGGGTAAGCTATCCATTCAATGGTGCACGATACGAAGCGGCATCGCACTGTCAGCGTGAATGGGGCATCGAGCTCGTCGAGGAATTACGGCTAAGCGGTGATGAATCTATTCTTGACCTTGGCTGCGGGAATGGTATAATCACACGAGCACTCGCCGATCGCGTTCCGCATGGCCGCGTGGTCGGTGTTGACAGCTCGCCATCAATGCTGAAAACGGCGGAGGCGCATAAAACAGCGAATATAGAGCTCAGGCTGCTCGACATTACTGATATCGCCTTTGATGCTGAATTTGACGTGATATTCTCAAACGCGGCACTCCACTGGATCCTTGACCACCGGGAACTGCTGATGCGGATCTACGAAGCGCTCAAACCGCGTGGCTTCATGCGCGTGCAATTTGGCGGCGCGGGCAACATCGTTCACCTCATCGCGATAGTGAGAGAAGTAATGAGAACGTCCGAGTACGCTCCGTGGTTTGTGGGATTTCAATGGCCGTGGTATATGCCGCTGGTTGAGGAATACGAAGCACTGCTGGCACAGACTGAATTTCGACAGTATCGCGTGTGGATGACGAACAGGGACCGGCTTTTTGAGCACGAGCAGGAACTGGTGCACATGGTAGATGAGGCAGGGCTCCTCCCGTTTCTTGCGGCGCTGCCGGAGGAGATGAGGCCGCGTTTCCGCGATACCATCATCGAGCACTTGATAGCACGGACGAGACAGCCGGATGGACGTTGTTTTGAAACATTTCGGCGGATAAATGTGTATGCAGAGAAATGAGGTCTGTCGAAGCGAAGCGGTAAAAGAAGTAATTAGTGCGAGATGCTCTTAAAGACAATTACACTGCGGAACTATCGGAAGTACAAGGATGCTGCAGTTGAGTTCCCGGATGGCGTTATTGGCATTATTGGATTGAACGGCGTGGGGAAGACCACGCTGGTAGAAGCGATCGGTTGGGCTCTATTCGGCCATCATGCGGCGCGAACGACGAAAGAACTGATAAAGCGAGAGGGGGCGTCACCGCACGAGCCCTGCAGTGTGAAATTGGAGTTTGAGCTCGAAAACGAGCGGTATGCTGTCGTCCGCGAGATGTCGGGCAAGAACCTGGTGCCGAAGGCAAGCCTGAAGATCAACGACAAGCTCATTACGAGCAATGCTGATGAGGTCACCGCGGTGCTCAGGAATAAGATCGGCATGGACTACCAGGCCTTCTTCACCTCGGTCTTTGCACGGCAGAAGGAGTTGAACGCGCTCTCGGTAATGAAAGCGGCAGAGCGTAAGAAGCTTGTGCTGCGCATGCTCGGCATCGAACGGATCGAGCAGAGCATCCAGAAGATACGGGAGGACAAACGCGGCAAGGAGAAGCGAATCGAGGGCATCAGAGCGGCTTTGATTGACAAAGAAGGCCGGACGAAGCTTGATGTGCTCTCCCGTAAGCGAGAAGATCTGGAGCTTGAGCTTGAGCGACTCATGCCGATCATCGCCGAACTCGAGGCAGATACACGCGAAAAAGGAGCTGCAGTAGCTGAAGCGAAGAGGATCTTAGAGATCGCAACGAAGACCTACGAGGAGTATATTGATCTGAGCACGAAGTTGAGTGCGCGCGAGACCGAGCTGAGAACTATCAGGAAACAGCGTGCGGAGAAGGAGCTGGAGCTTACCGAATTGAGCATGAAGCAGCGTCGGCTGGAGACGATAGCAGGCAAGGAAGCGCACTATTTCCAGATCCGCGATCTCAAGGAGCAACTGGAGAGGCAGCGAGAGCAGTATCAGCATAAGCAGGAGTTAGAAGCACGAGACCGGAAGACAGCATACGAGCTTCAGATACGCAACAAGAAGCTGCAAGGACTGCGCGAGCAGTTCACCGCATTTCACGGCGTTGAAGAGAAACTGAGATCGCTTAAAGCCGAATTTGAGACGCTCCAGAAGCGGAAGGAGCAGCTTCACACTGCGCTCGGCGCGCGTAAATCGCAGCTACTCCAGGTGAAGCGGGAGATCGAAGAGCAGACGAGGAAGCAGAAGCGGATTGCTGATTTAGGTCCGGAGAGCGACTGCCCGCTCTGCGAGCGCACACTGGGAACGCATTATGAAGCGTTACTCACCAAACTCGAAGACGAGCTGGATGTCAAGCGCGACGCCCTGAAATCGCTGTTTACTGAGTACAAGCGCGAGAAAGAGGAGCTCACCGTGGCGAAACGCGCAGAGGAGGCACAGACGAAGGAATTGAGCGCGCAAGAGCACCGCCTGACTGAGCTGCACGCTCTGGAGCTGCAGATTGCCCATGAAGCGCGCGAAGTAACGAGATGGCAGGCAGAGTTGGCTTCAATTCAAAGCGATTTGAGCCCGTTGAAAACGCTCAAATTCGATGCCGCTGCGTATAAGGAGGTCCTTACGCGATTAACCGAGCTCGAAGTGGTGTACCGCGAAATATTGGGGTTGCGAGCAGAGACAAAGCGGATAGCTGGGGTGGAACAGGCCATTCACGAACTCGCTGAACTGGAAGAAACGTCTGAAGGAGTCAACGCGGCATTACAGCAGCAGATAGCTGATTTGGGCTTTGATAAGCAGGATTATGAGTTAAAGAAGGTAGCTTACGAGCGTACGAAGGAAGAACTGAGTGATGCAAAGCTCGCGTTATTGACGAAGCGAAATGAGCTTGAAAACGTACGTCGCGAAGCGAACCGTGTCTCGGAAGAGATCACGGAGCAGCAGCGGCTCATAGCGGAGCAGCAGCGGGAAGCAACCGAGATGAGCTATCTCAGCGTGCTGGAGCGGCTCATGAGCGAATTCAAGCTCTTCATGGTCGGGCGAATCAGGCCGATGCTCTCTGATTACGCGTCCGATATGCTGCGACGGTTGACAGACGGCAAGTACAGCACGATGGAGCTGGACGAGAACTACGATATTTATATGTACGATGAAGGGACGGCATACGAACTCAACCGATTCTCAGGCGGTGAGGAGGATTTGGCGAACCTCAGTCTCCGGTTAGCCATCTCCGCGGTCGTGACCGAACGCAGCGCGATCCAGACCAATTTCATCATTTTGGATGAGATCTTTGGCTCGCAGGACGCGTTCCGGAAGCGGAACATCATCCATGCGCTGAACGCGCTCTCGAAGAAGTTCCGACAGATCTTCTTGATCACGCATATCGAGGATGTGCGAGACTACATGGAGCACGTGCTACGGGTGACGGAGGATGAGGACGGGGTCAGCTGGGTGAGCTGGGGCGAATGAGCTTTCGCGGATCACCACTGCACCTTAATTCCTGCGATATGCCGCTGCAATTGCGTCTTTAAAGAGCTTTGCAAATCGCTCGAGCCGTTCTTCTTTCTCTTCCCTGCTCTTCTCCCCCAGATCCTGGCGCGACTTCTCCACGATCTCATCAAACACTGCCTGATCGCAAATATCAACGCCTTCCCGATCGTAATAGAGCAGAAGCGTTTTCAGATGGATCTCCGGAAACTGCCGACAGCCCGCATAATATCCGATGAATCGCACCTCGAGGACATGGTGCACGGGATCGATATTCACCACCTCGAGATCCTCATGACCCAATTCCTGGAGCAACTCACATAATTTCTGCTGGTAGCGCTTCAAGAACTCCTTATCCGTCTCGATCTTCTCAATGAGTTCTTTGGGCAATTGAGACGGCTCATAACGAAGCCTATAGTCTATCTTGACCGCTGTATATACCTCCCTCGCTATTACGCTATCGAGCAGCTCATTCAGTTGCATTTGCTCTTATCTCCCGTGACGCCACCCAGCAGGAAGGAACACTCACAGAGCAACAGCCGGAAATAATGGCGTGAGCTTCCGAACCACGGGTCCGACACAGGGCCACAGGATACCGCAACATCTCAACTACTTCGTTGGTTCTTTTTACCGTCTTATATAAGTTTCCCTCGCGTTCAGTATTCGCGCACGCTTTCTCTCCAGCCTCGCGTCCTGACGCCGCGTCTGCACCAAAGCGCGTTCTCTAAACGCTGATTCTAGATGTAGAAGTTGTTGAGGCGATCCCTTTGGTAGATTTTGGAAAGTAACGGAACTGTGGTAATCTTTAAACATGAAACATGAGTACAATAATACATCCGTGGTGCGCGCAATGGAATTCAAGAACGGTATCTTCTGTAAACGGGTGAGTTTGAGATCGAGCGTATGCCGTTTAAAGGGGGGGCGAGTAGATGAGTAAGATCGCGATTCTCATTACCGACCTGTTTGAGGATGTAGAGTACACGAAGCCCGCAGCAGCGTTTATCAACGCGGGGCACGAGCTGGTTCTCGTGGGCTTGCAGGCGGGCAAAACGGTCAGAGGTAAGAAGACAGGAACACGAGTGAAAATTGATAGAGCAGTCAAAGACGTCCAAGTGGGTGAGTTCGATGCCCTTTTCATTCCTGGCGGCTATTCGCCCGATAAGCTACGGGTAGATGAATACGCGGTACGGTTTGTGAAAGCATTTGTGGAGAGTGGTAAGCTGATCTTCTCCATCTGCCATGCACCCCAGCTGCTCATTACCGCGCAGGTGCTTCAGGGGCGGCGGATAACCGGCTGGAAGTCGATCATCCAGGACATCAAGAACGCCGGTGCTGAATATCTCGATCAAGCGGTCGTGGAGGATGGCAACCTCGTTTCGAGCCGGTATCCGGGCGATATCCCGGCCTTTATCAGAGCCGCACTGGCGAAACTAGCGAAAACGGGAACGAGCAACGATCCATAACCCGGACAGTTCCTTAACGGTCCTCGAGCCTGCGTGAGATACTACAGGTAGCACTGCAACTTTCTTATGCGCGTTCCACATGAGGAGAACATAGCATGTACAACTCGCTGCGGGAACTGGGTATCGAAGCGGAACGTAAAGGGCGGGCTGAGATGGGCGGGAACACAAAGTCGACTAGGATGAAGACGCTGATGTACCGGGTGATGATGCCCATCGTCTTCAATATACAGACCGATAAAGAGTGCTATCACTTCATCTTCCAGAAGGATGGTTCGGTCGTTTTATGTCCGGGATTGCACGCTAAACCGGATGTGAACCTGACTGGCGCATACGATGATGTAATCCACTTGTTGCAGTCGCGAGATAAAAAGCTGTTTGAGATGAAGCAGCGGACGGGGGAGATAACGATAACAACGCCTACGTTCAAGGGCCGCGAGGCCGTCATCAAACTGCGAGAGATGTTCCTCTAATGAGCTACGCCAGACGGCGTCTGAAATACCTGCCAACGCCGTGGGTTCCAGATCGCCCCGTTACACTTACTCTTTCTTCTTTTCAGACGCCTCTTCGAGCTTATTGAAGGCGGCCCGCATCATTTCCTCGCCTTCTGTTATACGCTCAAAGGCGCGGCGCAACAATTCGTTCCCCTCTTCAAGCGGCGTGACCCACGCTTCAAACGCCTCTTTCGTATCGCCAAACGGTTTGAGGAGCTCTTTGAAGACGCGCTCTGTCTCTTCCGAAGGTTTTATCCAGTCCTTGAATCGTTTCTCTTCCTCGCTGATGGGCTTAATTCGCTCCTCAAACACCTTCTCCGCTTCTTTGAACGGCTTCAGCAAGTCCTGAAACGCCTGCTTCATCGCCTCAAACGGCTGCCGGAGCTCCTTAAACGCCTTCTCAGCCTCCTCGAATTTGGCAACCAATGCGTTAAAATCCGTTTCCTCCATACACCATTCATCCCATCCGCGGACTGATATATACAAAGGGTGCGGTCAATAAGATACTTTCGATACAGCGGGCTCGGCTGCTCAATCATCGCTCAACTGTTTCCCGATCTTTCATCAGTACAAGCTCGAGCCTGTAAGAAACGTGAAACAAGAGGAGGCTAGCTTATTTATTACAGAAAGGAATGTTCTCCTGTGAGACTGTGCGTGCTTGTATGCTGACGCCTGCTCCAGACCTATCACAGAAAATAAACCACGTACCATGTTCCAACTGTTGCTTCGGTTTCTTAGGGCCATCTCGTGGCGCGTCCGAGAACGACGCACCCTGATTTATGCTGGCGTCTATCTCGCCTCGTTATGGATCGTTGCCACGCTCCTGTTCCATCTCTGTGAGCGGGTCTCGCTCTTCGATGCCTTTTACTGGAGTGTTACCACCACGACCACAGTGGGCTATGGCGATATCGTTGCGCGGACCGCGATCTGTAAAATCGCTTCAATCATCGTGATGCTCAGCGGTATTGGCGTCTTAGGGTTGATTCTGGCGAGCATTACTGACCTCCTGATCGAAACAAGTTTAAAAAGGCGGCATCGCATCAGATCTTTTATGGAAGGGCACGTCGTCGTCTGTGGCTGGGATGCCAGGCTGGAGATTGCGGTCAAGGAATTACTGGCTGCAGGTATGGATGTGGCTGTGGTCGCCGAGATTGATGATATCCCGCTGGTGCACGAGAAGCTCATCTTCATTAAAGGCGACCCGAGTGACGACGAGAATCTGAAGCGGGCGAACGCAGAGAAAGCGGCCTTCGCACTGATCTCCGGAAAGGATGAGACCGAGACTTTGCTCTCCGCTATCGCGGTGGAAAAACTCAAGACCACTATGCATACCACGTGTATTGTCTCAGATCCGAAGGTTGCGCAAGCGCTGAAGAAGACAGGCGTGGAGCAGACCTTATCGGCTGATGAATTCTTTGGGCTGGTACTCTCACGATCCGTTTTTGTGCCCAAGATCTCGAGCTTACTGAACGACATGCTGGGCGTCGGAGGGATGGATCTGTATCAGGAATGCATCCCTGCGGAGTTCGAGGAGAAGACGTTTTTTGAGATCATCACACTGCTCAAAGAGCAGTATGGCACCATTACCATAGGGCTCGTGCGTGATGGCAGATTGACGCTCAATCCAGAGAAAGATACCATTTTGCGGGCAGGCGATGAACTCATGTATATAGCTGAGAAGAAATTGAAACTCGGGTCGCCGTGATAGTCTCAGACTGATTGCGCCCGGGTGCTTCGCTTTACGAATCGTAAATCCACCGAGCTTTCAAGCGGGCACGAACTTCGTCCCATAGTAAATGATGCCGCGCTCACCCTCCTCGCCCAATTTCCTGAACACCGACCGTACACGCATGCCGATATGGATCATTTCAGGATCACAGATGATCTCCGAGAGCATACGCGTGCCCTCATCGAGCTGGATGATCGCGAGGGTGTACGGTGTCTGCCGGTTCTGGTTTCGTGGCGCCTGATAGACCGTGGAGAAGGTCACGATCTCACCCGTGCCCTTGAATTTATACGACTCAATGCTCCCCTTGCGCCGGCACTGCGGGCAGACCAATCGTGGCGGGAAGTAGTAACTTCCGCAGTTCGTGCAGTGCGTACCTTCCAAGTTGTAGCGCGATTCCTGCCATCGCCAGAATTTTGCCGTGGCTGCCATAAATTCAAGCCTCCATTGCCCCATAGGTTTATCCGCATATAAAAGCAGTTGCACGCGTGTCGTATTCTTACTCGCCTGACAAGGAACCAAGGGCTGCGGAGAACCGAAGAGTAGCTGCAAGAAGTTGTTTGTGCCGCGAATACGAATCGACAAATCAAAACCGCGAATGAAAAGAATACGAAGTGGTTAGCCCCGTTTGGCGCTTAATCGGTATACAGCACCTGGCAGGACGGACAGAAGAAGCTTATACGCGCGCTCTCGCCCGTGCGCTCCAGCACCACCTTCTCATGACAAAGGGGGCAGCTCTTTTTCCGGTAGATAGTAAGAAACGGCTGCAAGTGCTCCTCGTTCCGCCGCACGGTATGAAAGAGCTGCGAGAACGCCCGCACTTTGAAAGTAACATCGACCAAACTCTCGTGCGGGATACAGCCCACCACGCTTAGTGGGTGGAGCTTGGCCATAAAGAGCGCCTCGTTCTTGATGATGTTGCCCACGCCCGCAAAGACCTCCTGATTGAGGAGCACATCACAGATATAAGCGTCCTTTAACTCTGCTGCACGCTCGATTACCTTCATGGCATTCCAGTTGCAGGAGACGATGTCGCGCTCTTCATCGAACTCCACGTCGATCTGATCGAGTGAGACGATGCGCACAGAACAATTGTAGAAATTGAGCTGCTCGTCGTCGAATGCAAGCGCAAGCCGCGGTTCCATACCTTCACGCGTCTCGTTGATCCGATAGCTACCGTACATGAGGAAGTGTATCCTGAGTGCGGTATGGGGAAACTGGATAAAGAGGTTCTTGCCTCGTGGATAGATTACCTCAATTGTTGCGCCAACGAGACCATCCTTCTCGATTTTGGCGTTGCCTGAGACCGCCGTTACCGTCTTGCCTGCAAATCCTTCCAACTTCTCAGCAACCGCCCATATCGAAGGCCCTTCCATGTGGTGCTCCTGCTTCGCTTCGTACTCCACTGTACTCTTTGTTGTGCTAATTTTTAATTTCATACGTGGCACACAGTAGCTTCACCGTCTCGAGTTACGGGCTCACTTTGCCCTTCAGCTCAAGCACTGTGCGCGGATTGGATGATGAAACGAAAGCTTCAGATTCTTCCGATAGCTTTTAGCGCCGCAACCGCTTGCAAAGCACTCGCTTCCTTGTCCTTGATCTCGAGCATGAGATCGAACTCGAGCCCCGCGACTTCTTTGATGAACTGCCGAAAGTGATCCAGATTGATGGTTTCGGCGTGCTTGCCCCTGCGCTGACTGCCGGGCGCCTGAGAGCTGTAATCCACCATCGGCACGCCATCCTGTTGCTTCCACGTACCGGTAATTAGGTTTACTGCTTCCCTGAGCGACTGTCCGGAGCTGTTGACCTCATGGTGGTAGACGTCGAACAATACCGGAATACCCGTTTCTTCATGTATTCGGAGGCAATCATCGAGCGTGTAAAGTCGATCATCATTCTCGATCACCAGCCGTCTCCTTATTGTGTCTTCAAGTTCGCCGTACCGCGTGACGAACCGCTGTATGCTCGCTGGCTTATCGCCGTACACGCCGCCGACGTGGAGCTGTATCTTTGCAGTTCTGTCCAGCCCCAGGAGATCCAGTACGGCTGCATGGTAGCGCAGTTCATGGACGCTGCGCTCGAAGACCGCTGAATCAATCGAATTGATGAGCGTGAACTGATCCGGATGCGTGGAGATCCGGATGCCCTTTGTCCTGATGAACATACCGATCGCACGGAACTGAGGCGCGAAATAGCCCTGCCAGTCGAATTGATTGATGCGGTGGGAGGCGAAGGGCACGAGGTCTGACGTAATCCGAAAGAACAGGAGATCGTGCTCGATATTAAACGCGAGTATGCTGTGGAGGCAGTCGAGGTTATTCGCAACCGCATCAATCAACCGCTCCTCTGAGTACGATTTGAGCCTGAATGTCCGCGCGGCTTTGCAGCCAATGGTCCAGTTGAGGCAGGGGTAGCCGATTTTCATCATTCTTCTCTCTTCGCTTCTCAAGCACACCGCATAAGGATTGAAAACGTCACGGCGTGGGCAGGGCTCTTGACGTGTAGAACCCGTGAGGGACAGTTAAAAAGAACGTCAGAAAATAGATTTTAATAACTTTTTATGCTCGTGCAATATATAATAAACACCGGGAGGAAAGGGAGGGGTCGAATTTTTTCACCTCCGAACACAACGCGACTTATCCCCTTCTTTTTCTCTCGGTACACGAATGATCTTACGGATCATAAAAAGCTTTTGGTTTTTACAGTATCTCCGAAAGGATGAGATAGTGGTTGGTACCGTCGGCTGCGGATATTTTCTGGTGTCTTCCCCTTTAAGCGGCTTTGATGAGGATTGAGCTTAGCGTCCACTAAGAGTAGGGTTTTTATATTAGGATATCTTAAGGATATCCTATGAAAAAGGTTCCGATCCAAGCGCAGAGCCATCT
>JBNGDK010000020.1:0-30635 GCA_049975405.1 Candidatus Methanospirareceae archaeon | reverse complement strand
ATGAGCCACGAGAGCGCTTGCACTAAGGCCCTCGATCTGCAGAGATTCGAGCTCTGCGAGCTCCTTGATAATCCCTTCGGTAAAGAGATGGCCGATCACGAACTCACGCTGCATCTCCGGGCTGAGCATCGCGGTGACGAACTGCGAGCCGTTCACGGAGATGGCGAGCGGTACTTCCTCTGCCACTTCATGCCTCGCCTCCATGAACTCGCCATCGCGGTACTTCAAGCAGTTGACTTCTTTCAGCAGCGTCATGATACTACACCGCCCGCCCTATAGCTTCCACCGCTTCCAGGAATGCATCAACCTCCTCCTCCAGGTTGTACAGATACAGTGAAACCCGTACCGTTCCGTTCTTCAGTCCTAAATAGTCCATCAAGGGCATGCAGCAGTGATGACCTGAACGCACCATGATATTCGCAGCTTCGTCGAGCATCCGCGCGAGCTCGTGGGGATGGACGCCATCGACCGTAAAAGAGACGAGCCCGATCCGATCGCGAAGCTCTAATGGCCCGTACAACTGCACCTTCGCGATATCTTCAAGGCCCTCATGGAGCCGCTGGGTCAATCGCGCTTCATATCTGCTGAGCTGCTCCATACCCACGGTCGTGAGGTAATCAACAGCACTGCCAAGCCCGATCCCGCCGGCGATATGCGGAGTGCCCGCTTCAAATCGCTCGTAGCCGCTCGCTAGCGTGTACGCATCTCGAGAGACCGTTTCGATCATCCCGCCGCCGAATAAAGCAGGCTCAAGCAGCTCGGGATCCTTCGCCCAGAGGATACCGGTACCCGTGGGCCCGAGCATTTTATGGCCGGCACAAGCGAAGTAGTCACAGCCGAGCGCCGCGAGATCGAGGGGAAGGTGCGGTGCTGATTGCGCGCCGTCAACGAGCACCAGCGGCCCGGTTGCTGTTCGCTTCTCCGCACACAGAGCGGCAAGCTCTTTTACCGGCACAATGGTGCCCAGGGCGTTTGAGACCTGCGAGACCGCGACCAGTTTCGTCTTTTTGGTAACGGCGTGCTCGAACTCCGCGAGCTCGAAGCGCCCTTCCAGCGTTGGCTTCACGATCCTCGCGCAGACGCCCTTCTCCTTCAGTCGCAGCCAGGGGATGAAATTCGAATGGTGCTCCAGCAGTGTGGTCACCACTTCGTCTCCGCGTTGCCAGTGCAGCCCATAGGCGACCATATTAATGGCCTCCGTGGTGTTCTTGGTGAAGATGACTTCTCCCTCGGTCGAGCCAAGAAAGTGAGCGACTTTGCGATGAGCGTCCTGATAGCGCTGGGTGGCAATCTGCGCCAGGCGGTACACACCTCGTCCCACATTCGCATTATACTCGCGATAATACCGCGAGACCGCTTCTACCACCGGTTCAGGTGTAAGGCTCGTGGCTGCGCTGTCCAGGTAGATAACCGTGGAGGTAATAGGGAAATCCGCTCGTATTCGCTCGTTCATACCGATTGCGCTCCCTGCTAGAATAATATATTTATCAAGGAGGTGAAAGGAAGTAAAAGGAAAGGAAGTAAAAGGAAAGGAAGTAAAAGGCGCTGATACTGCAGGGTAGGTGAATAAAGAGGGATGATTGTCAACGGGGATTTTACCATCGATATGCTGGTACGGGGACTGAAGCGGCCTGAGATGGGCGCGATCGTTATGTTCCTGGGTATGGTGCGAGGCGACGAAGGCGTGGTGGGAATGCGTGTCGAGGGCGATGAACGCGCAGCCGCGGCAAAACTGGAGCTTATGAAGCAGGATGCTCTCGAACGGTTTGAGATCGAGGCGGTGGAAATCGCGCATCGCCGCGCAGGATCATACCTGGTAGGCGAGAACATCCTGCTCATTCTGGTGGGTGCTCAGCATCGCAAAGCGGCCTTTCAAGCCTGTGAATACCTGATCGATGCGATAAAAGCGGACGAGCCGTTCGTGAAGACGGAGTTTTAACGTGTATACGCCGACTGCGGCTGGTCAGAGGAACAGAAAGATCCAGGCATAGATGATAAACACGGGGAAGAAATAGAGGCGCCAGACCCTGCGGTTCCAGGCTCGCACCTCTTTCCCCTCGAGCGGCCTGATGGGCAGCATCTCGTAGACTGCCATGATGAAGGCGAGATTGAAACCCGCAAGCGCGATCGCGCCTAAGAAGCCGCCGCGATCGAGAAGCAGCCAGAAGAGGGCCACCATCACGATGCTGACCAGAGGGCCCACAAACGCGATTTTTCCGCGCTGCGCCCCGGTTGCATCACCATAGATAAAGGTCAGACCCGGCGTGGCGAAGACGGTGCCAAAGAGCACCGAGGTGATCGCCACGGAAATCATGCCAACGGGTGACATTCTGAATTCCGCCTCGACGCCAAACCGATGCGAAGCAAGGTCGTGCACGTACTCGTGAATAATCAGCACCAGGCCCGCACCGAGCAGATATGCCGGGAGGTTCTGAACGAACTCCGAGATGCTGCTCTCAGCCCATGCCATAAATATCCCAAAGAAGACGACCGAGGCAGTGAGATGCATGAGCTCGATCTTGCTCAGGCCCAGCAGTGGACTCTTCGCGAACTGCTGCGGGGGCATGCTTGGCCTGGTCTTCTCGAGCAGCATTTCCTCGCTGATCTCCTCGGTCACCGTCTTCGTGAACTTGCGCAGGAACTCTAGCAGCTTGGGAAGTAACCCGGCAAGCAGAATACCCGTTGCTGCTGCTGCAGCCGGCACGGCTTCCGGTGGTAGCAGGGCCATCATTGGCACCCACTTATCAGGCACAAACGTGAAGCCGTAAATCGTCCCGCAGAGCACGCCCGGGCCCGCTGCGGTTGCATTCGGTATACCCATTATCACGACCTGTGGCTTGCTGGTCTTCCGCTCGAATTCGACGCGGCCCGCCTCAGAGAGCGCGGTAGTGACACGATTATGAGTCGGCCCACCGATCAAAACGAGGTTATAGTCGTAGATTGACCGCCCATTGTAGGTTGTTTCCGTGTCGCGGATCCGGGGCACGCCGGGGAACTCCGCCAGGATTATAGGATAATATCGCTGCTCCAAAACATCGAGGCTCGAGCCAACCACGACAAGCGGGTCGGGCAGGTTCTGGGAAAGGGGATCGCCTTCTAGAATGATGAGGCCACTTTCAAGCTCCGCTCGATACTTCTGCAATAAACTCGCTCGTACCGCATCTGATTCTGTCCCATACTCAGTCTGAGCCGCGATGAGCGCGATCGCAAGTGTGAGCGCAAGCAATACCGTAAATAACGCGCGCTTCATGAGCTATCCGAGCACGTTAGGTATATAAATACTTATGTAACGCATTAGATCGAACCTGGTTGACAGGAATGAAGGTGATTGTGTAAATGACACGGGAGAAAGAAGTGATCATATCACGCGACGCGCCTCCGGCGATTGGGCCATACAGTCAGGGGATCAAACTGGGGAATCTGCTCTTCTGCTCTGGTCAGATACCACTTGATCCTACAACAGGCGAACTCGTGCGCGGCACCATCGAGGCGCAGACCCGGCGCGTGCTCGAGAACCTCGGGGCAGTGCTTCGGGCAGCGGGTATGGAGTACCACGATGTGGTGAGCGTCGCGGTCTTCATGACCAGTATGGAGCACTTTACGCAGATCAATCAGGTTTACGCAGAGTTTTTCCGGGAGCGTCCGCCGGCGCGCTGCGCGGTTGAGGTCTCACGGCTGCCGAAGGACGTGGGCGTGGAGATCGCGTTTATCGCCGTGAAGCCTGAATAACGGGCGGGATCAAACGCCGCTCGCTCATACACGGAAGGAGAATCCAATCCGGAACGATTGATGCTTCACCGCTCAACGAACCGTTGCGATTTGAAACGATCCCCGGCGTGAGCGCTCCAATCGAGATCACGCTGAAAGACGCCGTGTACATCTTCCCGTTGCACCACCAATCTCGCCGCACCTGAGTTCGAAATCAGCACTTTTGCGGGTCTCGGGAAGGAGTTCGTGTTTGCAGCAAAGAAATCGGCATAGGCACCGGTATCAAAGATAATCAGGTAATCACCACGTTTCGGCTTGCCCTGCAGCGGATATTTGATCCGATAAAGGAGATCGCCGGTGAAGCAGAGATTACCGGCAATAAAGGTCTCAAACTGCTCGCTCGCTTCTGGGATAGCACCTGCGATCTCCACATGATGCAGTTGCTCGGGTACAATGAGGTTCTGTGAATGGAGCTGAACGCCAGCATTGACGTGGACGATGTTGTGTCCTATCGGCGTGGTGCCCACGTGGCCGACCTGAACCACGGTCACCTGAGCGTTGCCAACGATACTCCGCCCCGGCTCGATGACCACGCGAGGCGAGCCGAGCTCTTCCAGATGCTCCTTGAAGGTCGTTCCGCCCGTGAGATGCTCGCAGAAGAGTTGCTGAATGAAGCGATCAGGTGTGAACGGGCAGTACAGCTCTTCGGATACCCAGTCACCGGCGCAATTATACCCGAGCTGCTCGTTCGCCCACGTAGTCACCGTTTCGGGATCGGCAATTGCGCGCTTCATGGCAGCCCACTCGTCTCTGCCAAGGTACGAAATCCCGCAGCCGCCACCGAGATTAAGCTCGTTGACGGCAAACCCGAGTCCGTTCGCCGCCCGGGCGAGCGAGACAAGCGTTTCGCAAACGCGCTGGTACGCGGTGATATCAGTAATCTGTGACCCCAGATGCACCATCAGGCCGTTGGGCACGAGATGCTTGAGAGCGGCCACCTGCTGAAAAACCGCGTGTGCGCGTTGAATGGGTATGCCAAACTTGCTCCACGCGCTGGAGGTCGTTATCGCGGGCGCCGTAATCGAAGCAAGCGGAAATCCCGCGAGCCGTACATTGACCTTTGCCTCGGTACCCAGCTCACGTGCAAGCGCATCGATAACCGCTAACTCTACCTCAGGATCCACGTTGATCACGAGCCCCTGCTGTATGCAGGCGGTGAGATACTGATCGCTTTTGCAGTTACCATTCGCGCGGATCTTTGCCGGCGGGATGCCGGCATCGAGCGCGATCTGCAATTCATACTCCGAGGCAACATCGGCGCCCGCACCGCGCTCGCCCAGCAGCTTGATAATTGCGAAGGTTGTATTTGCCTTCACCGCGTAGCAAATGAGGTAATCGTCACAGACCGCTGCGAGTGCTGCGCGATAGTGCTCGTAATTCGACTCGATAATCGATTCTGAGAGTACATACAGTGGTGTGCCATACTCACGCGCCAGCGCGACGATATCAACGTCGCGAAAGGTTCGGTGTGCAGATTGAGAGGCTGACATGTTCTTTACCTCTTTGTTCCGGAGTATAGTAACGTGCCTGGGGGGGATTCTCACCCGCCACTCACCCAGGAAAGAATGATGAGCTCATCGCCGCCACGAACTTCGGTCTGAAGCCCCTGCAACTCACCGATTTCGTGCCCGTTGAGGTACAGCGAGAAGGAGCGTTTGAGGGTTAGCAGGCCATCCGAAGTATCGCTGATGGTCAGCACGGCATCGCGGAACCGTTCACCGTACACACCAGCCAACCGGTTTATCACCGCTTCGACCCTCATCGAGCCGTTGCAGGCCAATTCTGTGGACTTCGCCTTCGTGATCGCATGAAGCGCACTGGTGAATTTCACGGTAACCAAACCACCCGGTGGACTTGTTTCCCTGAACGGTCGTGCCCGCGACGCCGCATGCTCTGAGATGCCGACCAGGCTGCGTCTGAGCTCTGCATCCCATGCGATCTGCTGCCAATCTTCCAGCAACTGCTCTCGCGACTTATCGGCGCTCAACCATGCCAGCCGATCTTCCTTCTGATCCTCCATGCTCCGCCGTTTCACCGTGAGGTCTGGATAGACCGTGATCCAGGTTTTTTGCGGCGGCGGTGTGGGGTATTCGCGGTAACAACTGCGACTGACGATCGCATTGGGGAGATACGTTGAGGCAACGTCATACGCACGCTCCATCTCTTCGAGCGTGGGGCGGCGTGAGACGCGGTCGAAGGCAAAGGTCGGTGCAAAGGGATTAATGCGGTACGGGATATTCTTATTCACCGTGGCGAGGAATCGTGCGATCTGCTCGATCTCATCGAGATCCACGATACCAGGGATGAGCACCGTCTGCACTATCAGCGTAATACCGCTCGCGTTCAACCGCTGGATCGCCTGGAGTACGGGTTTGCTCGATTTGCCGGTGTACCACTGGTGCAGCTCCTCTGAGAACGCTTTCACATCTACGTGCGCCTCGGTCAAGCCCGCTTCTGTCAATTCAGGCACGTACCGCTCATCCTCACCCAGGGCGTAGCCATTGGTCATCAGCACGATCCTGGTGAACTCGCGCGTCTTCAAGCCGCGGATGAGCTGCAGCAAATACGCCTTATCGAGCGTAGGCTCGCCGCCGGTGATCATCACCTCGGGAGGCAGCGTGCCGTAATAATCGCGACATGCACGCTCCATGCGCGTGAGTGCTTCATCCGCGGTGAGCTGCGTCCCGCCTTCGTCACGTGCTGGCCTGAAGCAGCCCCGGCAACGGAAATTGCAGCCACGGAGCATGAACCAGACACGGGGCTCGATCTCTGAAAGCGTGAAGTATTGCAATCCACGTGTGTGCATACGTACTTGAGGATATGACGTCGGGTAATAAAAGGCTGCGAAAAGAACAGCTCTAGCCCTTTTTATTTTATATATCTGATGAGTATAGTGGTGTGATCCAGGATGAAGATACGCGTGTTTTCCGTCGTAGTGGTCGGACTCCTGCTACTCGCAGCGCTCGCTAGTGGTGGCGCGCAAACCGGACCGGTACCCTCCGCGTTAGAAGAGCACGGCCTGCAGATCATCGAGCTGAGCACGGACAAGGACGTTTATTCCGCTCGGGAAGAGGTGGATATCTTCCTCTCGATTTACACACCGGCGAACCTGAGCACGGTGAAAGTACAGGTAACAGGTGTAAAGAGCTCAAAAGGCGTGTATTACGTCTCTTATTCGAGCATGATGGAGCTTCAGGCGGGTGAAAATAATATTACCTTCACGAAGACGCTGCCCTCGTGCTCGAGCTGCGCGGGTATAAAACAGGGCACCTATTTCATTGACGCCACAGTCGCCGATGGTGATGTGGTGGTCGCGGCCACGCACAGCATTGCAATCACGTCCAAGGCGAATACGACGATCCCGGTGAACGTCGAGGTGAACGAGGTGAAGCGCTGGACGGAAACCAGTGATGACGAGATCGTGGTGGTTGATCTGCGACCGACGGATGAGTATGACGCCGGGCATATCAAAGGCGCACGCTCCATTCCGCTCGTAAATCTGACCAATCTGACTGCTAATCAGACTGTCACATTGAATACGAGCAAGAAGATCGTGATCTACAGCGCGAACGGCAGCAACAACGCGCTAGCGAGTGCCGTGCTCATGGAGCAGGGATTCGAGCGGGTGTATCCGATGATCGGCGGTCTGCAGGCCTGGAACGAGAGCGGCTATGTGCTGGTGACGACCGCGGAAGAGATGCCGCCCATGATGCCTGGATTCGAGCTTGCACTGGCCTTTGCGGTTCTCATAGCCGTTGCGTATATCACACGGCGACGACGCTGACCATTCTGTCATGACCGAATGACGGAACGCATACGCGCTAAATAACCCCGAAGAGCATCGCGAACCCGATGGCGAGCATCAAGAGCCCGCCGATGAGCTTCATGTACTTCCGCTTGCCCTTCCGCCACGTGTCAACATCCTCCGCGGACGTCTCTCGATAAACAACCATCAAAATGACAACGAGAGGAAGGACGTAGCAGAGATTGTAAATAATGAGGTATACAACCGTTTTGGTAGGTACTGCCGCCATCAGATCGAGCATGGCAAGATAGATAGGGCCGGTACAGGGCAGTCCCGCGATCGTTGCGAGGAAGCCTAATAGCACCGCCGCGGGTAGTGAGCCGTAGCGTGCAAGTTTCCCGAGCGTGGGCTTGATGAATGCGGGTATGGCCAGGGTGGATTTTTCACGCCAGAAATCGAGCACGTTGATAAGCCCAGCCGGAATGACGATCGCGATTATCACGGCACGCATAATTGGCGTAATGCCCAAAACGAGGTAGAATTCCATGATCCCAAACCCCACCATCAGGTGTGTGGCGAACACCGTGATAATGAAGGTGAGGCCGACGATCAGCACACCTCGCTTCGATTTTACCATGAGCAGCGAGGCAAGCAGAACGATTAAGACGGCGAACCCACAGGGGTTGATGCCTTCGACCAGCGCCGTTCCGATAAGCATGAGGAGCAAAGAGGAACCGTTTGTCTCAGGGTCCCGTTCGCCAGTTTCCCCGACCACAGCACGAGGATCCGGGCATTCGTGCTCCCTGCAGTATTCGATCTCAGCCGCAAGCCGCTCCTTCGTCAACTCGTAGCCGATTAAGGCTGTATCACCGACGAACGCTGCCGGTATATCCACCGCAGGAGGGTTGTAGGCCAGGATGAACTTGTTAAAGCGTTCGCTGTTACTTTCATTACGTGAGATCTCAAGCTTGTAAAGCTCAAGCTCCGGATAGACCGCTTCAAGCGCTTCGATCTGTGGGGTTATCTCCGTGCAGTGCGCACAATCCGCGCCGTAAAAGTAATAGACTGGTACCGAGACCTGTGCGGTTGCGACAGAGAGGAAAAAGAGCAGGGCCAGCAGAACGAGCGCAAGAGCGCGTCTCTGGGGTAATCGTGCTACTGACATCCCTGCGGTTCGCTGCAGAGTCTTTGCTGGTCTCATTGGGGGATTGTTCGGGCCCTGCCCGTTCACTTATATCCTGGTAGATTACGTACCTAATTAGGCAGCATGGAACTTAAGTCCTGCATCAAGCGATACAAGCGGGGTACGCATCGTGCAGTGCCGCCTGCGGAGACGTTGAGCCGCGTGGAGCCGAAGTTGCCTGCTGCTGGTGTCACTGAGGTTACCGATATCACCGGACTGGATCGGATAGGGATACCGGTGTTTATCAGTCTCCGCCCACGTGCAGCGAGTAGCGCGGTGACCGTCCACAATGGTAAAGGGACTACCCTGGAGGAAGCACGGGTCTCCGCAATTATGGAAGCAGTCGAGCGCTGCTCTGCGGAAGTGGGCGACCGTGAGCTGGTAGTGGAGAGTTATACAGACCTGCAGAAGCGTGAGCAGGCGATGAACCCTTATGATTTGATCCTTCCCGGTTATGTACGGGACGTTGAGCACATACGCATCCCGTGGGTGGAAGGGTACGATCTACTGCAGGGGGAATCGATCTACGTGCCAGCGAATGCGGTCTTTCACCCCTTACCGCCGCGCTATGAGCGAACCAGACTGTTCCGCACGAATACGAACGGGCTGGCGGGCGGTAACGAGCTGGAAGAGGCGATATTTCACGGGCTCGCGGAAGTGATCGAGCGTGATGCATGGTCGCTGGTGGAGACCACACGAGATACCGGCCCGCTGGTGAGCGTACCTGATGGTGAGATTCGTGCACTCGTTGATAAATTCCTGAATGCTGCTGTTTCCGTACTCATACGCGAGATCACGAGCGACGTTGGGGTGCCGACCTTCGCCGCAGTTTCCGACGATAATCACGTAAAAGACCCGACGCTGCTCACCATCGGAATGGGCACGCATACTGATGCGCGCGTAGCAATCAAGCGCGCGATAACAGAGGTGGCGCAGAGCAGACTGACGCAGATTCATGGTGCGCGCAGCGGATCGCCCGCAACGGTTATGAACAGGTTGATGGGCTACGAATGGATGCGCAAGCAGAACCAGCACTGGTTCGAGGTGGAGCGGTATGAGGATTTTGCGTCCGCAGCGGCGCGATCGCTGGACACCAACGATTTCCTCGAAGACCTCAAGCATGTGGTGACGCTGCTCGAAGAGCGCGGATTTGAACGGGTGATCGTGGTGAACTTAACGCGGGAAGCGATTGGTGTGCCGGTGGTGCGGGTCATCGTGCCAGGACTGGAGCAGTTTGGTGTCGACGGCGATCGAATCGGAGCGCGGTGCACTGCCGCGCGACGGGCTCGTTCGTCCGATACATCAGCTTAATTATTGGATCTGACAACCGAGATACCGTTGACGCCACGCGATCGCTCATTCATTTCGTCACGCACGCTGTCAAAAGAGCAAATAAGTGCGTTTCGGCTGCTCCAGCTACTGCTCAGGGCTCCAGGGCCCTTACGCCTTCACAACGTTCTCTGACATGCACGACGGGCAGACGACCTTCTCGCCGAGCGCATCGAACTTATTGCCGCAATCGTTGCACTTGTACCGCTCGACCTGCAACTGTTCAATTTCAAGGTCGAAATCCCCGCCTCCCGCGCTACACATTACGATCACCTACACCTCTTTCGGTATGTCTCATTAGGCGCCGCGGACATATAAGCTTGACGCTTTGAGTTGAGCTCGCTCGTTCAGTTTGCGGTCTTCACGGAATCGCACCATAGCCGCCGCCGCCCGGCGTCTCAATCACCACCAGATCACCCTGCTCAAGCTGCAGGGTTACTTTTGCGGGGAGATCCGTTCGCTTCCCGTCTCGCAGTAGATAGTTCTGTCCGACTCTTCCATCTGCGCCGCCGTCCAGGCCCTGCGGTGGGTATTTACGGCGATCTGATTGAATCGAGAGCGTCGCGTGATCGGTCAGTATTCGTATAGCCCGTCGAATACCCTGGCCACCGGTGAACCTGCCTGTTCCTCCTGATCCTGGTATGAGTTCATATGCCTCGATTCGCAAGGGATATGCGAGTTCTAGAGCTTCCACCGGGGTATTCGCCGTGTTGGTCATATGGGTGTGGATTCCATCCTCGCCGTTTTTATACGGCAAGGCACCCTGACCACCGGCAATGGTCTCGTAGTAGGTGAAGCACGAACCGGAATCTCCGATCCCGCCGCCGATAGCGACATTGTTCATCGTGCCCTGTGATTGCGCCGGTATCTTATGGGGCAGCGCCTTGTGGAAGGCGAGAAGGAGAACGTCCACGATTCGTTGTGCGGTCTCGACATTCCCGCTGGCTACCGCTGCTGGATGTTCTGGATTCAGTACCGTTCCCCCGGGCACGTGTACGGAAACCGGGAGATAGCAGCCATAATTCGGCGGGATTTCTGGATCGGTCACGGCCCGCAGGACATAATAGACTGCCGAGAGGGTTACGGCGTATGGTGCGTTAATATTCCCGGCTCGCTGGCGATCCGTGCCGTCAAAGTTGATTGCGATCGCGTCATCAGTGATGGTCACGGCCACCACGAGTTTTACCGGCGCTTCGGTAACGCCATCGTCATCCAGAACGTCCACTGCCGTAAAAGTACCGTTCTGCATCGCTGCGATCGCATGCCGCATCCGTTGCTCGCTGTACGCCGTGATGCTTGTTGTGAACTCCTTGTACGTAGCGATACTATATTTACTGATAAGCTCGACCATGCGCCGGTCGCCGAGGTTATTCGCCGCAATCTGCGCGCGTATATCACCAATACGTTCGATCGGGGTGCGTGTATTCGCGCTGATAAGCGCAAAGACGTCACGATTCTCCTGACCGCGGGCGACCAGCGTACAGGGCGGTATAATAAGTCCTTCCTGGAAGATATCTGTACTCTTCCCCGGCATTGACCCGGGCGAGATGCCACCGATGTCCGCATGGTGCGCCCGGTTGACGACGTACCCGACGATTGTGTCCGCCCAAAAGACCGGCTTGATCACCGTAAGATCAGGAAGGTGCGAGCCACCGTAATACGGATCGTTCACCACGATCTGGTCCCCGATCTGTATTGCGGGGAACTCAGGAATAGCGAGCTTGACGGTAAGCGGCATCGCACCGAGATGGACGGGGATATGCTCGGCCTGAGCCAGCATTCTACCCTGCGCGTCAAAGAGCGCGCAGGACGCGTCCATCCGCTCCTTGATGTTCGGTGAATACGCCGTGCGCTTCAGCACAGCGCCCATCTCCTCTGGTACGGCAGAAAAGGCATTCTTCAGTATCGCCAGCAGTACAGGATTCATCGCCATTCCCTTTCAGTCCGTGTATATCCTCGCTTGAACATCGCTCATTTTCGCGCACAAATCACGACAAAGCCGCCGGCTCCGTAGCCCGGTCGCACGGGCTCTCGCTCATGTATCTCATCCACGGGGTGATAAATCGTTTGGGTGAACCGGAAATCGGAAAACCCTGCTGCCTTCAGGTGGAGCACAACTTCACCCACGGAATAAAAGGTCGCCAGTCGGTAATAGGGATTTGTCTGTCGTTCCTGCTGATACCGTTGCCCGAGCGCACTGTCTCGATCGATAAGGCCTATGATCAGCCGTCCACCGGGTTGGAGTACCCGATATGCCTCTTGGAGTGCTGTATCGAGCGCTTCGAGGAAGCAGACAACGGTGACCATGAGCGCGCAGTCGAACTGCGCATCGCGAAAGGGCAGCGCCTCTGCGAGACCCAGAACGATCTCAAGGCCTCGCTGTCGCGCGAGCCGGCCCATCCCTCGTGACGGCTCCACACCTAAAGGAATCTTCAACGGCACCGCGAAGCGCCCGGTGCCCACGCCGATTTCGAGCCCCCTGCTGCATTCGTCCTGATACTTCCGTACCGCCAGGAGTTCAGATTCGTAGATATGGGGGTATCGCTCGAACCAGGTATCATAGCGTACTGCATGCGCCTCAAACGGTGCTATCTTTGACATCCTGCGTCTCTTACCGTCCATGCCTTCTTAAGAGAAGATTGGTCGCGGATACAGAACAACTTTCGGCCCGGTTCTGCTCGATCTGGATCCCGGGAATACCACCACTCCGGGAATGCGCCTGTGTGATTGAGCCACCGAGGAACGGCGTGTTGAGCGCGACCCTGTCGTCGCCGTCAGTATCAAAAACCGCTCGAAAGCTGAGCGTGTTCCGGCATAAAGAAAATAACGGAGGCGCGGTACAATACGTCTAGACAGCAATAACGATATTTCCGTAGTCGTCCACCGTGAACTGACTATCAGGTGGCACGACCGTGGTCGAATCCGTTGCAGTTATAATCGCTGGACCTTCAAGCTCAACGTGCGCGGATAACGTTTCACGCCGAAAGATCGGCGTTCTTTGCCAGCCCACTTCGAACAGAACAGCTCGATATGTCTCTGGTTTCCCTGCTGTGCCCGCAGGCACCGGACGTGGGACCGGTTTCGAACGGGGAACGAGCACACGTAATCGTATGGTCACCAGCTCAACGACTTCAGCGGGCATCGCGTAGCCGTAGCGTTTCTGATGCTCCTGATGAAATCGCGCCCGTGCGTCCGCAACGGTCGTGAAATCAACGTTGAGCTCGTAGCTCTGGCCGAGATAGCGCATATCCACCGTCGGTATCAGCGTTGCTTCAGTAGAGCGAATACCCTGCTCCGCAAGCTCGCGCTCGGCTGCCACTGCAAATTCGCCCAACGTCTCCTGCACCACGGCATCCGCTTCTGTATCTCCCTCATTCAGACGCAGAAGGTGCGTGCGACTATAATCCTGCTGCAGATCAGAGACGAGGATACCGTAGGCCGAGAAGACTCCGGAGGCAAAAGGGACGATTACCTGGGGTATCCCCAATTCACGTGCCAGTGCCGCCGCATGAACCGGGCCCGCACCGCCGAACGCACACAACGCGAAATCGCGCGTATCAAACCCGCGCTCCACCGAGACCACGCGCAACGCCCGGATCATATTCGCGTTCACGATCTTCCAGACGCCAAGAATCGTCTCCTCGAAGGCAAGCCCAATCTCCGCGGCAAAGTGCTCCATGCGCCGTCTCGCTTTACCGGTATTCAGGATCATCTCGCCGCCGAGAAAATAGGAGGGATCGAGATAGCCGCACAGGAGATCGCAGTCGGTGACCGTGACGTCGGTCCCGCCAAGATCGTAGCAGACAGGCCCTGGAACAGCGCCTGCACTCTCTGGACCGACGCGTAACGCATCGCCTTCGTCGAGCCATGCGATGCTCCCGCCGCCCGCGCCAACCGTGACGATATCAACCAGCGGCATTTTTATCGGGAGACCGTTGATCTTCCCTTCTGACGCCCATGATACCGCCCCATTGACGATGGAAGAGACATCCGCACTCGTACCGCCCATGTCAAAGGTGATGATATTCTTCAGGCCGACGAGAGTGCCCAGGTAGTTTGCAGCCGCAACACCGCCCGCAGGGCCTGAGAGCAACATATTCACCGGTTTATGTTTCATCACCGCAGCCTTAACGACCCCACCGTTGGATTGCATGACATAAAACTGCTTCACGCCGTTCTGCCCCAACAGCGTCTCTATCCTTCTCAGATAGCGTGCAACGATTCGCTTCAGGTACGCGTCCATGACCGTTGTGGACATCCGCTCGTACTCCCGGTATTCCGGTAAGACCTCCGATGAACATGAGACGGAGAAGCCCTTTTCTAAAAACGCATCACGTGCAACCTGCTCGTTTCTTGGGTTCAAGAACGAGAACAGGAAGCAGATGGCGAGCGAGTCCAGTCCCCGTACGCGCATCTGTTCCGCAACGAACTCGAGCTCCGCTGCAGCGGGTGCCGTGATGAGCTCGCCACGCGCGGAAACGCGCTCTGTGACCTCGAAGCAGGTATTCGGAGCGACGAGCGGCGACGGACGGCCCGCTTCGAGCCGATACAGATCTGTGCGCTGCTGCCGCCCGATCTGGAGCAGGGCGGCGAACCCCTTCGTGGTAAGCAGGCCGGTCATCGCGCCCTTACGTTCTAAAACCGCATTCGTGGCCAGGGTCGTGCCGTGCGAGAACACCGTAGCAGGCACGCAGCGCGCCAACCCGGTTTCGATCGCGCGCTCAGGCTGGTCTGGCGTGGAGGGCACTTTAAATGTTCGCATCCTGCCACCTTCGAGCACCACGAAATCCGTGAACGTCCCCCCGATATCAGTACTGATCGGCATGGCATTCTGTCTCCAGGTAGGACTTTGCACCATTTGAGGGTTACCTCGTTACGCCTACTGCACGGGAGGGGGAAAACGGCGTAAAACGCCAAGATCGTCCCCCACGACCCGATTGCTGGCTCATTTATATACCATGCAGTTCTTCCTATAACTAATGCGACAGAAGGAGGAATCCCCCGAGGAGCGACACAGACGGTGGATGGAGCGTGAAGCACGCAAAGCTGACGAGCAGAAACCCAAGCAGGGGGTCTGTGCGATCTGTGGTAAAGAGGTGGTTGAGGGCGAGTATATAGAGTACCAGGGTAGAATCCTGTGCGCAGACTGTTATCTGGCTGAATTAGAAGAGAGCGTTGATATCACCGCTGAAGACGGTTGTGGCGCAGGCTGAGTGAGGAGCTCCGAAAAGAAGATGGAAGAAAAGAAGTACGCACTCCCGATCCCACGCGGGATCACCACGGGAATTATATTCGAGGCGGCCGAGCGATTCGGGCTTGAGGTCGAGCAGGAGTCGCCGCCGGAGGATGCTTTTGATATCCGTACCGATCTACCGATTAAGGATTACGTGCCCCGGATCATCATACGGGGGGATTCACCCGATACGGTGATCGCAGCACAGGAATACATCCTCAAGCGGCATGAGGAATGGATCGCGAACCTGGAAGATTGGCGCAAGATGCGCCGTGAGCGTTTCTTGAAGAAGGTGAAGAAATACTGAATAGATCGCTTTGCTTCAGCTTCCTTAATCTTCAGCTCAGTTAATCTTTCATTACGGCCATATAGAGCCACTGGTCGAAGTAGCCGTTACTTGTTTCGTTCTCTTTGATCGTAGCATCGAAAAACGGGTGCAAGAGTTCTTTCAGGAGTTCCGCCTCCTCCTTGCTCGAGACGGTAAAGAGAACATGTCCTTTGCTCTTCAAAACGGTGGGCACCGCTCTGAGAACCCGTTCCCACATAAAATTATCGAACGGATTAAGCTTCCCGACCATAAACCCGAAGACCACCTCGAACTCCCGGCCAAAGAATGCGGAGAGCTGCGAGCAGTCCAAGACGATACTCTTCTTCGGATCCAGCACGCCCTCTTCCAGACCTTTGCAGATCTCGCATTTCTCGATATCGAGGGTCAGTGGCGAGATCCCCAATTCCCGTAGCGCCATGGTGGCACCGCCGTCGCCGCAGCCGATCTCGAGACTTGGGGCGTGCTCTGGCGCATCAATGCCCATCGCCTCAAAGAACTCGGTGAGTACCGATTTCAGGGACTCTACGCGATCACGCGGATAGAAGCTCGGGGCCTTTACCTCGCACTCGCAAAAATACCGGTTCACCAGGCCAAGCGAGTAATATTCGATCACCGCTTCATGAAAGGCCGCACGATCAACCACCGCTTCGCGTTCCTCCGGGGCTTGTATGCCTTCCGCCAGCGATTCAAACTCTGTCCTCAGTCCCGGATCAGCGATTATGTCGGTGAAGATCATCCAGAACTCCAGCTCTCGGTCTCTGAGTGCGAGACCGATAAGCGCACCGGCAGTATCACGAATTTGTATGGAGGACACAAGGTCTGTATTCTTGATCTTGCCCAGATAGGTACGAGTCCGATCAAGCCACTTTTGAGCCGCATAGCTCTCTTCCACCAGGACCAATGCGTCAAGTCCCACAAGCTCATTGAGCTCCATGTTCGTTCGTTAGCCCTCGCCCTCTTCCGAGCTTACGCATGCCTGGAGAAAACGCTGGGAGGGGTATTCGTGGATAGATGAGACCAGGATCTTTCCCGCACCATACCTGGCAACGACCAGCACCGGAAGGGCACCGGAATCGGCCTTCACCGTTAGGATCACGTCCCACGCATTATCCCGCGTTCCCAGATAGCCGTCACAGAAACAGACCGCTTGCTCGACGAGCTGTGCCCCCTCATCATCCTTCTCCCGCTCGAGCGGTGCCTGGATATCCTTGCGCTGATACTCGAGGTGCAATGGCAGCCAATCATAGGCGTTGCTGTGTGCGAGCGCACCGGAGACCAGTAGCGTACCACCGGCTCTGACAAATGAAGTAAGAGCATCCCGGTTGGCTCTGAGCGCCGCGAGCATGCCTGAGAAGTAGGTGTTACCAAAGCCCGCCGGTACGATCACCAATCGAAACGCTCGCCAGGAGAAGAACGGTGCGGCAAGGAGCTGTGGAAGCACCAGTTTGTACCTGAACCCGAGCTCTCGAAGATACTGCTCGTACGGCGTGTCCCGGTCCCAGAGCACTGCAATTTCAGCTTCCATTGCTCTGCATCCATCGAATCGCTTCGCTTCGCTTCGAGCAGGGTGAGGTGATAGACGGTTACGGAAGTACCGCTACTCCTGCTCCTCTGCCGCAAGCTCGCGAAGCGCCTTTTTTACCTTGCTTACGATCTCATCCAGCTTCGCCTGGGGCACGCTCTCGTGCCGGACAATGCCATCCACGATATCCATGAGCGTGCCCGCGGTCTCGCCTTTTTTATACTTCGTGCTTACCCCGATTTCCTCGAAATCCTCGAAGGTTACAGGCGATTGGCAGAGCACAATGGCCGGTACCTTCACCTTCCGCAGGATGAACCGGACCTTGTAGATGAAATGCACCTTCACGTTCCCGTGATGCAAGATGATCAGCTTGGGCTTATTGAGGATCTCCACCTCGCGTGGTTCGAGGCCGAAGGCGACCCCGTGGCCGCCACTCCGCGGCGCGTCTGCCGGTGTGCCGTCACCTGCGTTCAAGATCAGCTCACCCACGTTGATCCCCCGACTCCGCAATTCTGTCGTAATTTCGCAGACCGGTTTGGGCACATGGCGGTATCCGGGCGACATCGCCACGGCGATCACGTCGTTCTTCCAGGCCTTGGCGAAGGTTCCCCGTTGTGCAAGACCGCCACCTAATCCGAGCCCCTGCCCTTTTCTACACGCTACCAGCTGCTTCTCTCGTCCCAGAGCCATTGCTAAGCTGCTTCCCCGCTCTCCCCACCGTTTGCCCTCAAGTCCTCCAGCTTCGTGACCTTACCCGCCTCCATGTGCGCGATTCTGTCACAGACGTCATAGGCGAAGTCAATATCATGGGTAACAATGATAAAGGTCATGCCGAGGTTCTCACGGGCTGCGCGTATGGAATCGGCGACGTATTTCTTCGTTATGGGATCCATGGTACCTGTCGGCTCATCGAGCACCGCGATTGCCGGCTCCTTCATCATGACCTGTGCGAGCGCGATCCGCTGCCGCTCACCCACGCTCAACTCGGTGTGTGTCTTGGGTAAGATCTCCTCCGCCTTATCTTCACCGAACCCCACACTCTGGAGCATAAATTTCGCCTTCATGCGTGCAAGCTCAGCCGGAATCCGCAGGCCTATACAGGTCGTGAGATTCTCCAGTACGGTCCGCTCGGGGTATAAGGAGTATTCCTGATGTAACATAGCGACCCGCGCGGCCGCTTGCTCACCCATACCCGGGGTCGTCGCGCCCCATGCGATCCACACACCGGTCTCCGCAACCCTGCTCACATCGATCCATCGGTCTCCTACACGTATTTTAACCTTTCCGCCGGTGACCGGATCGATCTGACAGATAATACGCGATAAGCTGGTCTTACCCGCGCCGCTCTTACCGAGGAGCCCGAAGATCTCGTTCTCATTGATGGTGAGCGTGACGTCATCCACCGCCTTGACCATGCCGCGCCAGATGGAGTAGTAATACTTCTTGACGTGCTCGATCTGAATCTTCGGCTCACCGATCTTCTGGTACTCCTCGCGCTCGATCTCACTCACCTGTTTCTTGAATGCGGCCACGACGTCCGTCGCGTCGCCATGCTGCACTACTTTGCCGTTATCGAGCCATAAGACCGTCTCACTCAGTTCCTCAACGACGTACGGCCAGTGCGAGGTGACGATCAGAGTCATACCTTCCGCGGTGCTCTCTTTCAGTGCCCGGTGCACGAGCTTTGCGGTCTCAACGTCCAGCGTCCCGGTAGGTTCATCGGCCAGGAGCAACATCGGATCGAGCGCCAGCTGCCGTGCAAGCACGACACGCTGCTTCTCGCCACCGCTGAGGTTGGCTGCGGGGAAGGAGATCCGATGGATCATTCGTACCGCTTTGAGCAGCTCATAAGCACGCCGGAACCGCTTATCAGCCGGGTATTGCCTGCTCTCCAGCGCCTGCAAGACGTTATACATAACAGTGTCGTCGCCGTAGAGCCCAAACGTGCGCTGGAGCATGATAGCCACCGATCGCTTCACCTTCTTCCGCGCTTCCGCGTCCTTCCAGTAATTCACTTCCTGTAACTCCAGGGTCCCCGCACCGCACTTCGTGCAGATCTGGCCAGCCTGGCTCGGTGCTGTTACCCACTCGCAGGATGGGCACATCGCGACCCGGAAGATGACCTCGCCAGACGTCGGTGCGTATTCCTCACTCCCGCGTAACATGTGAAGCAGCGTCGATTTGCCCGCGCCGCTTCTGCCCAGCAGGCCCATGGGCACGCCCTCGTAAATGTCAAAACTCACATCATCCAGGACTTTTACATCCTCGAACTCCTTGCTTACTCCCCTGATTCTGACCAACGGTTCCTCTTTAGCCATTTTTCCTCGACCTTTCGCTTTTCGTTCTGATTTAAGATAAATATAGCGACAGTACGCTGACAGAAGGCGCGGCTATTCCTCTGCCCGCCGCAAATCCTCTATCTTCTCCAGTTTACCCTGGTTCATGTATGCCACCCGATCACACACGGCCTCGGCAAAATCGAGATCGTGCGTGACGATCACGAAGGTGATTCCCAAATTCTCACGCGCCTTCTGGATCGTCTCGCCGACGTACTTCTTCGTATGCGGATCCATCGTTCCCGTGGGCTCGTCGAGAACCGCGATCTCCGGCTCCTTCATCAACAACTGCGCAATTAGTATCCGCTGCTTCTCACCCACGCTCAACTCGAGGTGCGTTTTGGGCAGTATCTCCTCGATCTCTTCGTCTGTGAAGCCCACGCCCTGGAGCATGTAATGCACCTTCATCTTTGCAAGATCTTCGGGCATATCCAACCCGATGCCGTGCGTGAGATTCTCCCAGATCGTTAATTTAGGGAAGAGCGTATATTCTTGATGTAAAACCCCGACGAAATAGTGCTTCCATTCGGTTGTGCCGCCCGTGATCACGCCATCCTTGACGAAGGTCCCCAGATCGGCTTTTGAGGCTTCATACCACTGCTCACCGCTGCGTATCCAGGCGTGGCCCGCAGTGCTCGGCTCTAAATGACTGACGATCCGCATCAAGCTCGTCTTGCCCGCACCGCTATGACCGACCACACCGAAGATCTCATTCTCGTAGATGATAAACGAGACGTCGTCCACGCCCTTAACAACACCACGGGATGCTGAGAGGTAATACTTCTTCAGATGCTCGATGCGTATCTTCGGCTCACCGAACTTCAAGAACTCGTCGCGTTCAATCGCACCCACTTCTCGCTCGAAGTCGTCGACTACCTTCTCGGTATCGCCGTACTCGACCATCTCACCTTTATCGAGCCAGAGCGTCTTCTCCGCTAGTTCCCGGATCACGTATGGCCAGTGCGAGGTGACCACAAAGGTGGTGCCGCCCTTCGTACTCTCGAGCAGTGCTTTGTGTACGACCCGTGCAGTCTCATGATCGAGTGTCCCGGTGGGCTCGTCGGCCAGGAGGAGAATAGGCTGCAGCGCCATCTGTCGTGCCAGCACCATGCGCTGCTTCTCACCACCGCTGAGATCCCGTGTTGCGGGCATATTAGCACGATGCAGCATCGTCACGGACTCCAGGATCTCGTAGGCGCGTTTCATCCGCTTGCTCTTCGGGTAGCCCGCGCGCATCAGGGCCTCCAGAACGTTCCAGACGACGCCTTCGTCACTGTATAGTGCGAAGCTTCTCTGGAGCATGATCGCAATCGCAGCCTTCATTAGGCGCTGCATGTGATGATCTTGCCAGAAATTCACTTCCTGGAACTCGAAAACCCCGCCGCACCGACTGCAGGTCGTGCCGACGAAGCTCGGCCCTTCAATCCAGGAACAGGCGGGGCATATAGCAATTCTGAAGATAACGTCACCGCTATCGGGGGCATATTCCTTGCTGCCCCGCAACATACGTAGCAACACCGATTTACCCGAACCACTCTTTCCGAGCAGCCCCAGCGGTTCTTTCTCGCGTATATCGACACTGACGTTATTCAGCGCGATTTTATCCTCAAACGACTTGCTCACACCGCATACTTTAATAAGAATCTCATTCTCTTCACCCATTGCTTCTCAGCCCCCTACCAGCGCACGTTGCTACGCCTTTCCTCTCTGCCAGAGCGCTACACACATACCCTTTGCCGCCCGCAGCATATAAAATTGGACTATTTTGCTAGAGTTACCTGTTTTTTAAAGTACTGCTCAGCAGCCTTTACGTGTTACCGCTTTTTCTTCAGCACGAGGATATCGGGTCGTGGCGGCGCTTTCGAGCCCGCAAACTCACGTTTGCAGCGCTCACACAACTGCCGTGTGGTTAAGATCACGACCTCCTCGCTCCCCGGTAATTTCCGCGCATAGATGAACTCCGGCTTCACATTCACCGACGCGCTGATCTCCTCCAGCAATGCCGTGATCCGCTCCCTGAAGACGTCGACTGCATCAACCTGGAGACCACGGAGATCAGCGGCAAATCCGGTGCACCCGCACGCCATACCGAAGACCTTCGCCTCCGGCACAAACACGTTCCCGACCATTTTCCGCAGCTCAGACTCGAGCTTCGTCCTTCCGTCTGTTATCGGCTCTGTCACTTTTTCTGCACCTGCATTACGTTAGCAGTCAATTCATCACAATAATGGCAGCTCTCACAGATCTTCCTGCACTTCTGCCACTGCTGAATGCACCCTTCCAAACGCTCATTATCAAGATAAAAGGTATAGCTCAGCTCTGCGGGACAGTCAATGAGCTCGAGGAGATTGCCCGTGTACGACCGCCGGGCGTAGGCGCGCATGCAGTTGACGATCCAGTTCACGGCGTTTGCCCTGCCTGCGATCTTGAAATCCTCGATCCCGAGCGCCTCGTACTCCTTCAGGTCCTCGGGACGTATCCATGGCGACCGGATGAGCTGTGAAGGGTCGCGTACCCGGATGGAGATGCACTTATCGAAGTAGTAATCGCTGAAGATGTTGGCTGATTGCGTGCCCATGAGCGGTGAGCGTGCTGAGGTGATATGAGAGAAAAGGTTGAAGTGCGCGTGCCGGAAGGGGCATTTGTAGAGACAGCCCTCGTTCACGAGCACCTTGATCTTGCACCGAACCACTTTCAGGATCGCCTCGAGTATCGTGAAGTTCCGATTGATGTTCGTATCCACTGCGATGGTATCGGCACCGAGCGCCTCGAAGAACTCCGCACGCTGCGGTGAATCCACGTGTGCAATACAGGATACCACCGTCTCCATCGGGTACTCGCGGAGCAGCTCGATGAGATACGGCTCCGCGACAGTCACACCGTCAACCTCAGCCTTGTTCAGCTCTTCAAAGTACCAAGTGAAGAGCTTGTAGCCCTCGTGTGTCAGGTGATAGCCGCCCAGGCATGAGGGATTGATCACGATATTCAGCTTGATGTCGTGCCGGTGCGCGTACTCGGTCTGGGCTTTGATATCCGTGATACGTGCGGAATGGAGCGTTGCCCGCCCGCTGCCGATCACCTCTGGCGCACCAGCCATATAGACCTCACTGACTTCGTCGAGGCCTTCCGCCTCCTTCACCTCAATGATCTCCTGTAGCGCTTCGATATGCCCGGGATGGGGCACATGGAGTTTCATTTGACTATCGTCAACACCTCCTTTGTAAGCCGCTCGCAGTAGCCACACTCGGTACAGATCTTCTTACAGGACTTCCAGTGACCGATGCTCTCGCCGAGCTTCTTGTTATCGAGATACAGCAGGTAGCGCAACATTTGGGGGCAGTCGAGAAAATCGAGTACGTTGCCATCGAACGAGCGATGAGCGTAGTACCGCATACAGTCAATGATCCAGGACACCGTCTTTGTCCGTCCGGAGAGTTTGAAGTCTGTAATGCCGATGGCTTCGTATTCCGCGAGATCTTCGGGCCGAATCCAGGCAGACTTCACGATCTGCACGGGGTCACGCAGCCGGAGTGAGATGCACTTATCGAAATAGTAATCAGGCGCCCAGAGCGGTGTCCGTGGTTGATTGAGACTCGAGAGATGCGAGGCAAGGTTGTAATGCGAATATCTGAACGGGCAGCGATAGATGCAGCCCTCGTTCACGATCAGCCGCACACGACAGTTAACCGCATTCACGATCCCTTCCAGGAGGTCGAAGTGGCGGTTGATGTTCGTATCCACCGTAATCATATCAGCCCCGAGCTCGTCGAAGAACCGGGCACGCTGTGGCGATTCGACGTATGATAAGCAGGATACAACTGCCTTCATGGGGTAATCACGGAGCATATCCACAAGGTAGGGCTCTGCGACGGTCACCGCATCAACGCCAGCATTGTTCAACTCCTTGAAGTACCAGGAGAACATCTTAAAGCCCTCGAACGAGAGATGATGCCCACCCGTGCAGGTAGAATTCATCGTGAGGTTCATCTTGATCCCATGCTCATGCGCGTACTCGGTCTGCTCGCGAATCTCGTCGAGCAGGGGTGCATGGAGCACGCCGCGACCACTCCCCATGACGTCCGGGGAGCCGCCCATAAAGACCTCGTCCACCTCATCCAGGCCCTCCCGCTCTTTTACCGCGATTATCTCCTGTAACGCGGCGAAGTGCCCGGGATGCGGGATTTTCAAGCTCACCATCGTGCTGATTACAGTAAGCACGCGCTCGTTAATAAGTGTTTGACCTTCGGCTGGCTCCGCTGAGTAGCGCAGGAAAAGTGGGAAAAGAAAAAAAGGAAAAAAGTGGGGAAAAATAACTACCCCACCGTTAGGCCGTCATCGTTGTTATGGGATGCGGTTCCTCTGACTCGATGTCGTGCTCAGCCTTCGCCGCCTCTGCAATAAGCATGTCCGCCATACCGACCAGCGGGAATGCTTTTGGGGCATTCTCGATCGGCCCGTAGAGCACGAAATCGTGCCCGGCCATGACGGGCATGATATTTGAGGCAACATCGCAGATCTTGAAGACCTCCTGGCCGAGACCTTCCCAGCCCTGGGGGCCTTTGGTCGCGTGCGCCTTCCGGAATTCCTTCAGCCAGGTCCACGCCGATGGTGCGTTGTGGATACCCAGGCCGACGGGAAGCCCATACTTCGATTTGACGGCAAAGCCCGCGGCGACCGACATGCCGGCACCTGAGCCAATGGGCAGTGTTGCCGCATCAATCAACGGCTTCGTAATGCCCAGATCTCTTGAAAAAGGAACGAGGCCTTTCTCAAAAGTCCCGGGATTCTCTAGCAGATCGATCTTCCCGGCGACCGTCGAATCCTTCGGGTTGAAGGCAAGCACGATCGAGGCCGAAATCGGCGAGTTCTTGATCGCAGCAAGCTCTTCCTCCGTGCAGGAGATGTTGATCGAGTTGTAGATCGCCTTCTCCGTCAGGC
Source organism: Candidatus Methanospirareceae archaeon (assembly GCA_049975405.1). Taxonomy (GTDB): domain Archaea; phylum Halobacteriota; class Syntropharchaeia; order Alkanophagales; family Methanospirareceae; genus JACGMN01. The sequence goes on along the minus strand of JBNGDK010000020.1, from coordinate 6,253 downwards.
CGACTTCGTCCGCGTACTTGAGTCCGTACGTCTTCACTTCTGCAACCGTTGAATCGATCAGGAAGGGAACGTCACTGACTCCGGTACAGAATTCGATCTCCTTCTCCATCGCCTCCCCGGATTCCGAGAAGATCTGCATCACGCACGGATTCCCGGTGAGATCTGAGAACTCCTCCTGCTTCTTCAAGACGTCTTCCGCCGCTTTCTTGTCAAAGATGCCCTTATCAGGATCCTCAACCAGATAGTGCTTCGCGTAGAAGATCGTGCCGCAGAGTACCGTTGCGCGTTGCCCCGGCTGGCCGCCGATCTTCATTCCCGCGATATCAAATATCTTCTGCTCCTTATCAAACAGATACATCCTTTCTTCTCCCTCCTTTTTGTGCTATAGCATGAACAATACATACACCACTATTCCGATCAGTGCGCCGTACAATAGTCCCATTACTAGTCCCAGCTTCTCGCCCTGTCGCTGCCACAGCTCCCCGGCGACGAATTCCACGCGATCATCCATCTCGTTGAGCCGGGCCATGAGCTTGGGGTACTCTGGAGAGGCTATGGACACCGGAACACTCAACTCCTTCATCTCCTTCTCGAGCTCTGCGAGAACTTCTGCCTCGAGCTCCTTTTCCAGTTCCTTCTCTTCGCTCATTTTTCTTCTCCTCCATTACATCAACAACTTCAGCCCGACTGAGAGGAAACTCAGGAATAGCCCGATGGCAAAGCCCTTGACGAACCCAACCCAGAGTCCCGCTGCGAACCGGTTATCACGACCGATCATCGTGATGAAATGCTTGAGCAACTCGATTCGTGCTGTAATCAACGCAGTCTCAGGCGTATTTTGCGTTATTTTCGCCATTTAGATCACCCCCAGAATGAGTGGTAGCAGGAAGATGAACGCACTGATCAGCCCCGCAACGAGCCCGAGGAACGCGTTTCTCGAAAGCCCTGAGGTCAACTTCTGATCACGCGCGATCAACTGTGTCTTGTAGGTCATTGCCTGTGCGGCCCGGTTGACGAGTTCCATCGAGGGACTGGCAGGTCTGGCCAGCGGCATCTCTAATAAAGCACCCGCGACCACTTCCTCACCGCCCAGTTTCACGATCAGCGGATCTTCGGGGAACGCGCCGGGATCTTTTGCCTGCAGCTCCTTCACCTTCGCATTCAGCTTGCCATAATCCTCCACACCCATCATATCAATGACTTCCACGATCTGCTCTCTGAATCGCTCGACCGCCTTTGTCGGCAGGTTCTCGATGAACGGAATGGCGCCCTTGGTCCCGATGACCTTATGCGTTGCTGGATCAACCCCGTTCTTGTGCAGCGCCATGATCGTTTCGCCGCTCAGGTGTCCAGGAACTTCCGCTCCGGCAGCAATGACGAACCGGATGTTTGAATTGGAGATAATGTTCGCCATGATCTTCTCCAACCCGATGTTCTCGGTCTTATCCGGACCCTGAAGGGCGACTCCCTTCAGGTGCTCTATATGGAAATACGACCCGTTTGAGGAGATTGCAACGCAACTGGTAGGATCACCGACCTCGTAGTCACCGGTGATGAAGGGCCATCCATCCGGGACTTCTTTCTTCTCTGCCATATTAAACGCCTCCTAGTGCCAGGAATATCAACGCCACGGCAAGGACGCCGAAGGTCACGCCGAGCATGAAGAAGGTTGTGAACCCCGCTTTCGCCATTATGCCCTCCCTGTTCGGCTGTGCGATCTTGAAACTGCTGGTAGGATCAAGGACGTTGAAGAGATCATCCACGGCATCATCGATTACATCAAGCTGCTCCTCGAGCGGCGACATGCTCACCTTGTAGAACCCTAGTCGCGCCTCGCCGAGTCGCATTGTGTCTGGATCAAGTACAACCCCATACTCATCACAAATGGTTATCATGTCTCTTTTTGTTCCTCCTTTAATCCAGCGTCTTGATCATGCCCGTGCCCACGGTCGCATAGCACTCGTTCATGCAGGTTTTGATGAACTTCACGTAGAAGTACCCCCACACGATCAAGCCGAAGATGATGAGCGAGATACCGTCCCACGCGCCCAGTCCTCGTCCGAGCACGAACATCGCCGCGCCCAGAATAACGCAGGACAAGCCCGAGATCGATACGGAGACCATGCGTGTGCGCTCTCGTCGCTCGTCTGGTCCGAGACAGGCATTGTACGGATGGAACATCCCCATACAGCTGAAGATGAAGATGAACGCCGCGACGCCCGTCTCAAATACCCAGGTCACCACCTCGCTGAACGCCAGGGTGCCGGTGATAATGGAGAATTGGAGTAAGACCGCCAGTGTGCCAGCCATGCCCAATTCGGCCATCGCCCGTATCAAATGCGGGATCTTCATCGCGATATACTTCTCATCGTTCCCGAAGTACCCGGAGACCAGGCCAAGCACACCCATAAAAAGCGCCCCGACCAGAGCCGCAGGGTAGATCCCTAATCGCGGGATCGCGGCGTACTCGATGACCGCCAGGCCCATCAACGCCCCGATGAATCCGTATCCTACCCCCAGTACGCCGATAGAGGGCACGCCGGTGCCCAATCCGTACTTCGAGGTCTTCCGGACCGAATCATTGCCCCAGAGTATCGCTAAGAGCAGCCCGAATCCCTTGATCACCGCGGGCAGTCCCGTAAAGATCGTGATAATCGCGGCAATGGAACCGGCGATGATCGCCATCTCTGTCTCTTCGAAGGGGAATTTGAATGACAGACCCTTTTTCGGTGCTGCTGCTTCCTCTTCCTCTTCTACTGCTGGTGTTACGGTCATGTTATACCTCCAATCCTATCGTTGCAAGCACGACCACGATACCGGCGAGGAGCGAAACGGCCAGTGATGCAATAAGCGCTTTTGGCAGTCGTTTGAACTTCGGATCGTGAAATCCCTCGATCGTTCCGCGGATATTGTAGGCTGCGAGAATCGCATTGGCCACGAAGATAGAGAGTGCAGCAATTGCCGCCGTGCCCGGTGTGAAGTTGGAGTAGAACAGCAGAGTCCAGTACATGAGTGCACCACCGAACCCACCGAAGAACCCGCCGATCGTGCCCGATATGAATACCACGTTCGGTACGCCGTGCCCATCGGTCTGTGGTGTTTTATACTCCTTCTGCGACTCCTTGGTTATCGGATCCACATCGACACGACCGGAGATCGGAAGCACGCCACAGCCAAACGCATACAGGATATTCGCCATGAACATTACCACGCTGATCATGATCGTCGCTCCGACCGCGCCAGAGAGCGCGACCAGCAAGAGGCTATCGGTGAACGTCGCCACGTTTGCCGCGGTGAATAACCCGGTCAACACCGCGCCGAGCATGATCTGAACGGTTCCCGTTGCTATCCCTGTCGCCGTGCCCATGGCCGCGGGGGCACCGCCCACTGGTAAGAGGTGCGCACCTAAACTTGCCAGTAACCCGCCAATCACCACATACAGTACGATAAATATCGCTATTATTGGCTCCATTTTTTTATCACACTCCTACGAACGGTCCACACTTTGCTCGTATCCACCTGACGAAGATCACGTTGCCCGCGAGTAACGCCGCGACAATGAGAAGTCCCATGACAATGCCGCCGATCGCTGCCATATCGCCGCCCACTGTCAGGTCCGGTAAGAAGCCGCCGAGCATCATTCCCACCAGCGTCCGCCAGTTCTCGAAGAGAATGATGAGCCCGAAGGTCATCCCCGTACAGGGGCCACCGAACTTCGCGCAGAAGCCCGCAATGTCCTTCTGCGTCCGAATGCCGCAGTCCGCGTATCGTGTGATCTTCCCGTGGTACACCACACGCTTACCCTCACCGAACGGTCTGTCCTGGAACTCTCGCTCCGTGCCGTAATGCACATCACCGGTTGAGGATCCGATCGAGCCGACCGTAATGCCCCAGATGAACCCGAGTAGGGGTAAGGCAAACGGATGGTTCAGCGCCGGATTCCCCGAGAGTGTCCCCACGTTGCTCTGAATGTATGCGATACTGGTAATACAGAACGTTGTCATAAACCCGTGGGTGGCAATAGGTAGCAGGTGGCCATAGAATACATCGAGATAAATGGGCTGTGAGAATCGCTTCTGCCCCGCTGTCCTGCCGCAGTGCGCGGTAGTCGCGAAGATCATGTGGATAAGCGCGGCACAGCCGACACCCAGGGGTATCGCAACGACTGCAGCCTTCCACCGGGCATCAGGAACCAGCGGCTCGAGCTTCAGCAAGAACATCCAGGCTATGGTCCCTGCGACCGCGCTATACATTGCATTCGATAGCGGCTCACCGGAAATCGCTTTATTAAAGAATCGATGTACCTGACCGACCTGTGCTGCCAGTTGCACCTGCGAGTTGGGATTGCTCTGAGATCCTATATCTGACTCGAGGTCCTCGAACGTGCACGCAATGAACGCCAGGAACGCTATCACTAACATCCATGCAAAAAGCAACACTACTTGTAGCATGAATGAGAGATTGCGGGAGTCATCTTAAAAAGGTTTCTATTTTTCGCCGCGCCTGGGTACGCCGAACTGTGCGCAGAGCAGAAGTACCTTTCGGTTTGGCTGAAGGTTGTTACCCATTCGGGTTTGTTATGAGGCCGTGCCGAACACTCGGCTCACGCAGTGTCATTAAAAGCGGGCTCAAACGCACCGCAGAGCCGCTCGAGGCGTTCGCAGGTACCGAACAAAAAGCGAAAGGTTTATTACGAACCCGCTGTGTCTAATATCGTTCACGTACGCACGCCGTGAGGGGAGATGAACGGTCAAGCATGGGCCTCTTTAAAAGGAAAAACCAGCCAAAAGTGCTGAAATCCGAAAAGATCAGCTATTCTGATTTGTATTTCACCTTGCGACTCTCCCGTGGGGATCTGTCCATCAAGCCGCTCTTCATCGTGGCCAGTGTTGAGCTGGGTAACAGCACGACGAAAGCGATTCTCACGGCCACAGACCTGGAGAGCGGACGGACGTATATCCTTTCGAAGGCTGTGCGGATGACGCGGGAGGCACTCTCGAAGCACGAGGTGTTCTGCCATACCATCAGTCTGGTGGACCTCTCCGAGGACTCGATAGCAACCCTGGTGAAGGAGACGTTGCTCGAATGCACACACTCCGCGGGGCTTACCATTGACGACGTGCATTTTGTCGTGCGATCCACGGGCGTGACGGCCTGTTTCGAGACGATCGATGAGGTAGCAGGCGTGATAAAGGCGCTGGCGAAGGGCTGTCTGCTCGCGGGCGTGCCACCCCGGAAGATGGTCTCGCCCATGGGGATTGAAAACGTGGTCCCGGAATTACGGCCCTTCTCTCGACTCGATCGCACTTACTTCGACGGCGCGGTGACCGGGAACGTTCCCCCTGGAGGCGAGTCGATAGTGGGTAACGAGATGGAAGGCGAACTGGTGACCGCTGGACTGAAGGAAGCGGCGAAATGGTTAAAGGTGGATTACCGTAACCCGGTGGTCTCACTGGATTTTGGGACGACACTCGCCGGTCGGATCACTGATGCTAGTATGCCCTACGCGCGCGTGATCGGTAGTTTTTGTGGCCTGGCTGGCGCCATTCCGGACGCCCTGGTCTCGAAAGAGGTCGCCGTGAACTTCCCTTCGGTGCTCGATCTGGCGCTGAAAAGCGTGCCGCGAAAGCGCTTGAAGAAAAAAGTCAAGCAGCGTTATGTGGAGGAGATCCGCGAACAGCTCTGGATCGGTCGCGTGAGAAGCGGCGCGACCAGAGTTGGCGGCGTCCCCGTGAACGTGGATGCGGCAGACCGGAATAAGGTCGTGCTCATCGGGGTTGACGCCGGCGAGAACCTCTCGAATCTACCAGCAATCGCGGATATAGGCGCTCGGCTCGTGCAAGAGGAGGGTGTAAAAGCCCTGCTACCGGTGATTGATGAGCTGGCCGCAGGCGTCACAGCGGATCTGGTGCGGATCGCGCAGGAGGAAGATCTGCTTTTTGCGCATACCAAGATCGGCATCACCGGCCGTGCTGGCATCACAGGCAGGAAGCCTGAACTCATTGTGAAGCAGTTAAGCGATTTGTTTGGTCGCAAGATGGCCGCGGATGTCATCTTTGCCGACGACGCGCTGGCGCGCGGTGCTGCGGTCCTCGGCCGCTGCATGCATCAGTTCGGGACCATGAAGAATCCGATCGGGGGGGTTCAAGGTCACGGCTGCCTCTTCGGCAAGCGCGTGAAAATACAGAAAAAGTAATTATCTATAAATGAGTCCTGCCCATTAGGTTATTGTGGCACGGAGCATGAGGATATG
>JBNGDK010000019.1:0-31024 GCA_049975405.1 Candidatus Methanospirareceae archaeon | reverse complement strand
CCCTTTGTCGTAAAGATCCAGCGCTCAAAGCGGGTGATGCAAGGAGGTGATGCGGAATGGTAGAAGGGATCTGCTATGTCTGCAATCAGCCGTTCAGTGGATCAGACAAGGACGCCCTGGTCAACCAGATCGTGGCGCATATGCTGGCGACGCACCGCGGCCATGTGAAGCGGGACACGCTCGACATGAAGAACAAATTCGAGAAGTGCCCGGTCTGTGGCGCTCCGATCGGCAAGCCACTCTTCAAGTCTTCCAGCTGCGGTGCGAATCTCGTCGAGCAATTCGGGCGGAAGGTAACCATGGGCTACTTAAGCAGCTAGACGAGTCGTTACCGTCGGCTAGAGCAGATAGTTCCCCCTTTTTCTTTTTTCCCTTTTTTGGTTCCTTCATTCCATACCTTACTGTGCAGTTCGGCTGCCAGGGAGTGATCACCGCCAACGGTACCTCGTATCTCGCGTTTAGGTAACGGTGCGCAGCAGACGAACGTTACCGCTTTCTTCCCGCTTTATACCCGTTGTCATTTCAAAGGTTGTGCGGTGTGATTCTTATCATGGAGCAGTTGAGCGTGCTCAGCATTTTACGCTGAATTACTTCTATACTGTTTAACCGACACGCAATGTCTCCGTCACAGACCAGTTTTCACCGACATCACGCATCAGCATTATATCGCGACCCGAATCTACAAATCATCTTTATAGTAACGCTGGTCGCCGTCACGGGTATATCCAGTATATCGCCCGCGTTTCCTCAGATACAAGCGGCATTTGGGATTTCCAAACCTGCGGTGGGGCTGCTCATCGTTGTATTTACGCTCCCTGGCGTGCTTTTCACACCGGTCTTCGGCGTACTCGCGGATCGGTACGGCAGAAAGAGCATTTTAGTACCCTCGCTGTTGCTCTATGGTGCGGCAGGGAGTGCATGCGCACTCGCCCGCGATTTCAACCTCCTTCTCGCTTTGCGACTCTTGCAAGGTGTCGGCGCTGCCTCGTTAGGCTCGCTTAACATCACGATAATCGGGGATCTCTATTCCAAGCGGCATCTTGCCACTGCCATGGGCTATAACGCTACCGTACTCAATTTCGCGGTTCCGAGCTATCTCGTTATTGGCGGCGCATTGGCGTCCTTTGCCTGGTATTATCCCTTTGCACTGCCCATAGCCGCGATTCCCGTTGGCATTCTCGTTTTGACATCGCTGAAGAGTATCGAGCCGAGAAACCAACAGGAGTTTAAGCACTATTTGTGAAACGCGCTTCGGAGCATAAAGGACCGCCAGGTGCTCGGCCTCTATTCCATCACACTCTTTACGTTCATTATTCTCTTCGGTGCGTACCTCACGTATTTTCCCCTTCTTCTTGGCAGCGAGCAATTTCATACCTCGCCGTTTCTCATCGGGGCCATCACCGCCATCATGGGCCTGACCACGGGAACTATCTCTTCGCAGTTAGGGAGGCTAATCCTGAGATTTTCCGAAAAGACGCTTATAAAAGGTGCATTTCTCATCTATGCCCTCACCTTTTTTTGCATTCCCTTTGTACAAACGATCTGACTGTTTTTCATTCCCGCTGTGCTCTTTGGCGTCGCTCATGGAGTGAACTTGCCGAGCGTTCAAACGCTATTAGTCCGATTGGCACCGATCGAATATCGTGCTGCCTTTATGTCGCTCAACGGAATGGTGCTGCGATTAGGGCAAACGTTAGGGCCGCTCATCATAGGCGGTTTTCATCATTGACGGATTTGAAGGCGCGTTCTTTGCCACCGCGGGCATAGCAGTTACGATCTTCTTCCTGGCCGCCGTGGTACTGAAATCACCGTCCTGTTTTTTGAGCCTGCGAACAAGGCGACGAGGATACTACGCACGCCGTACTGGTTGCAGTGTTCACCGTGCGGCAGCAATGCGGTAACTCTTGCATCTTCTGCTTGACGGGGGCCTCCTCATGCTTATCCTCCAATCCAAACACCTTGAGCAGATCTTCTTCAAGGTCTCTGCACGAAACGTGCACGTAGATCGACGGACTCATCGAACCCTGCACGCACCCAGCCTAAATATACCACCATTTATGAGTCTGTTAATCGCGAGGCAAGATGCAGTGATCGCGAATACCTGAACGCAGCTGAGATCGGTGTAGAGCGACCACGATCTTCCTTAAACTAGGGGATTTAGAGGTTTATGTACGCCCAGGTCGGGATTTGAACCCGAGTCCGAGCCTCGACAGGGCTCAATGATAGGCCGCTACACCACCCGGGCTTCGTTCGGTTCTTTATACTCCTAGACTATATTAATACTTAAATCTTTAGAGGATTGGATGTTACTAACTAAACGTTCCAAGAGCAAAAGAGAGAAGCGAAAGGGGATAGAGAACAATGGCAACACGTGGTAAGAAAGCCGCAGAAAAAGTAAAAGTATTGATGGACAAGGCCGAGCGAATACGCAATATCGGGATTATTGCGCATATCGACCACGGCAAGACTACGCTGACCGATAACCTCCTTGCAGGTGCGGGGATCATATCGAGTGAACTGGCAGGAGCGCAGCTCTTCACCGATTTCTATTATCTTGAGCAGGAGCGCGGAATTACGATATTCGCCGCGAATGCTTCCATGGTTTATGATTATAAAGGTGCTTCGCACCTCATTAACCTGATTGATACGCCCGGGCATGTGGATTTCGGTGGTGACGTGACGCGGGCGCTGCGTGCCGTTGACGGCGCGGTGGTGGTCGTTGATGCTGTGGAGGGCGCAATGCCACAGACCGAGACGGTGATGCGGCAGGCGATGAAGGAGAACGTCAAGCCTGTGCTCTTCATCAATAAAGTCGATCGGATGATCAATGAGCTGAAGGTGGATGCGCAGGAGATGCAGAATCGGCTCGGAAAGATCATCACGAAGATGAACAAGCTGATCAAGAGCATGAACCCGGCGAAATTTGAGGAATGGAAGCTCGATGCGGCTGCGGGTAACGTCGCCTTTGGCTCCGCATTGTATAACTGGGCGGTGAGCGTCAGAACCATGCAGAGCACCGGCATCGCATTCAAAGAGGTCTACGATTACTGTAAAGCTGAGAATATGAAGGAGCTGGCGCAGAAATGCCCGGCATATATTGCCGTGCTCGATATGGTCACTGAGCAACTCCCCAATCCGTTGGTGGCGCAGAAATACCGTGTGCCCGTGATCTGGCGTGGTGATGATACCTCCACGATCGGGAAGGACATGGCCGCGTGTAACCGGGAAGGTGATGTCGCCTTTATGGTTACCGATATTTCAGTGGACCCGCATGCAGGCGAAGTGGCAACCGGACGACTCTTTAGCGGTACCCTGAAGCGCGGTGATGAATTGATCATCTCCGGCCTGTACAAGACGAACCGCATCCAGCAGGTCTGTATCTTTATGGGTGAGGAGCGCGTCGAGGTCGATAACGTGCCCGCAGGTAACATAGCGGGTCTTGTCGGTTTGAAGGATGCTATTGTCGGTTCCACGCTCTCGTCGAAGGAGATGACGCCCTTTGAGAGCATCAAGCATTACAGTGAGCCGGTTGTTACCGTCGCGGTCGAGGCGAAGAACACGAAGGACCTGCCGCGCCTGATTGACGTAATCAGGAAGCTGGCAAAGGAAGACCCCTCGATTCGCGTAGAGATCAATGAGGAGACCGGCGAACACCTGATCTCAGGTATGGGTGAACTTCATCTTGATATCATTACGCACCAAATTAATGTCGATGAGAACGTGCCCATCATCGCATCACCACCCATCGTCGTCTTTAGAGAGACGGTGGAGGCACATGCGGGGCCCGTGGAGGGTAAATCGCCGAATCGGCACAATAAGTTCTATTTCGAGGTCGAGCCACTTGAGCCTGCGGTCCTTGAGAAGCTACAGTCCGGGGACATTCAGATGGGTAAGGATAAGGTGGCGATGCGTGATCAGCTGATTGAAGCGGGGATGAACAAGGAAGAGGCCAAGAATGTGGTGAGCATCGTCGAGGGCAATATGCTGCTTGACATGACCAAAGGTATCCAGTACCTGCGCGAGACGATGGAGTTGGTCATTGAGGGCTTTGAAGAGGTCATGCGTCAGGGGCCGCTGGCGAAGGAGAAGTGCCGGGGCATCAAGGTGAAATTGGTAGACGTGAAGTTACACGAGGATGCTATCCATCGTGGCCCTGCACAGGTGATTCCGGCAGTGCGCAGTGCCCTGTTCGCCGCTATCCTGCTCGCCAAGGCGAACTTCCTCGAGCCGGTCCAGACGGTGTTCATCAGCATACCCCAGAACCTGTTGGGAAACGTTACCCACGAGCTTCAGGGAAGGCGAGGTCAGATACTGGATATCCAAACCGAGGCCGATATGGTTTCACTGCAGGCCGAAACCCCGGTGGCAGAGATGTTCGGGTTCGCCGGTGACATACGATCGGCAACTGAGGGACGAGCGCTCTGGAGCACCGAGTTCGCGGGCTTCAAACCCATTCCCCAGAACCTCTTCGGTGAGAAGGTACTGGACGTGCGGAAGCGGAAAGGGTTGAAACCGGAGATGCCGAAAGCCGCTGATTTCGTCTCGTAGTCGTAGTAAGTAACATACATACGCGTGAGGAGATGCTGATCTGCATCTCTCCCCCTCATTTTTCCGGTGCCCGTGTCGCCAGGAAGTTGAGATACTCAACGCAGACGCGTTCGGCCGTGAATCCGATCCAATCTGCCGCGAGGAGCTCTGGTGGGAGCTGCGGATCCACCGAAATGATACGTGCAAAGGTGTCATTCACCTCGACACGCTTCAGGAACGCGTAGCTCGGATCGATTATTTCACCGTGCGCTACACGGTCCTTAAAGGTCCCCAGTTCGTCGCGGTAAATGGCGATAAAGCTACGATATTCGCGTTCTAGCCGTTTGAGATCCCAAATTCTGGACACAAGCTCTTCATGGCTACCCCCGCCCTCGTAGTTTGCAGAGAAGAACTCGACATGCTCTTCAATGCCGTAGTCCGCGATGAGTTCTTGCACCGCCGCACGCTTATCATAGGGCGAGATCATTACGGACGACTGCAGTATGCCATAGCCAAGGAAGAGCAGGTGCTTCCGCAACGCATCGCGACTGTACCGCAGGCGCTCAGGTATGTCAAAGGTGATGAGGTGCCATCGGCCATCCCAGTAGCGCGCCCGGCGAAGTGTCCGAACATCCGTCAGGACAAGAGCCGCCTCCCCCTGCTCGGTGAGTGAATAGCGTGCTGCTTTATGGTCACGTCTGCTCACTACCAACCCCTCCTTCTTCAACCGGGACAGTGAAGTCCGTACCGACGCTTCTGACCCCTTAAAACTTCTCAGGAGGCTGAGCATCCGTTCCACCGGAACGTCTCGCTCGTGAGACAGGAGGCAGAGGATCGCTTTATCCACCGAGATCATGGTAGCTGGCCTGGCTGTGCCATGAAGAGATACAGCGTCAATATATAAATAACGAACCGATCGCACTCAAAATGTTATAAATACTTATAGCACCGGATCTTACCTGGTACCGTGAAGAAAGATGGCCCAACAGTTAGGTGGAACACCGGTCCTGGTGTTGAAGGAAGGGAGTGAACGCACTCAGGGAAAAGACGCTCAGAGCAGGAACATTCTCGCAGCTAAAGTCATCGCTTCTGCAGTCAAGTCGACTCTGGGGCCAAGAGGAATGGATAAGATGATGGTCGATTCCATGGGGGATGTCATCATCACCAATGACGGCGCAACGATTCTTAAGGAGATGGACATCGAGCATCCAGCAGCAAAGATGATGGTGGAAATCGCGAAGACGCAGGATGATGAGGTCGGCGACGGCACGACGACCGCGGTGGTCACCGCGGGTGAGCTCTTGAAGCGTGCCGAAGATCTCCTGGATCAGGATGTGCATCCGACAGTGATCGTCTCTGGATTTCGGAGCGCGGCTGAGAAGGCCTACGAGATTCTGGGCGATATAGCGCTCAATGTCTCGACGGCCGATACGGATACGCTGCAGAAGATCGCAAAGACCTCAATGACCGGGAAAGGTGCGGGGATGGAGAAGGAGCTGCTTACCGCACTCGCGGTCGACGCCGTGCGCATGGTTGCGGAAGAGGATGCGGAGAAGATTGATATTGATCAGATAAAGGTGGAGAAGAAGACCGGCGGCAGCACTGCGGATTCAACCCTGATCAAGGGTATAGTGATGGACAAAGAGCGAGCGCATCCCGAAATGCCAGAACGAGTGCCGAAGGCGAGAATTGCGCTCGTTAACGCAGCCTTCGAGATCGAGAAGACTGAAGTGGACGCGAAAATAGAGATCACCACGCCCGATCAGATGCAATCCTTCCTGAATGAGGAGGAGAGCATGCTTGCGGAGATGGTGAACACCGTGAACGAAAGCGGAGCGAATGTGCTCTTCTGCCAGAAGGGGATTGACGATCTCGCAGAACATTACCTGGCAAAAGCGGGCATTATGGCCGTGAAACGGGTTAAAGAGAGCGATTTGAAACTGCTCGCGCGGGCAACCGGAGGGAAGGTTATCACCAGTCTGGATGAGATCCGGCCGGAAGATCTCGGCGAGGCCGGCGTTGTGGAAGAAGAAAAGATCGGTGGTGACGAAATGATCTTCGTTAAGGACTGCCGGAATCCGAAATCCGTCTCCATTCTGCTTCGGGGTGGTACAGAGCACGTGGTGGACGAGCTGGAGCGCGGCATGCATGACGCGTTACGGGTAACAGCATGCGTACTCGAGGACGGTAAATACGTTCCTGGCGGTGGTGCTCCTGAGATCGAGCTGGCGCTCAGGCTCCGTGACTTTGCGGCAACCATGGGTGGTCGGGAGCACCTGGCAATCCAGGCCTTCGCCGAGGCCATCGAGGTTATTCCGCGCTCACTTGCCGAGAATGCCGGATTGGATCCCATTGACATGCTCGTTGCACTACGATCCGCGCATGAGTCGGGAAAGACTTATGCTGGTCTTGATGTGTACAAAGGCAAGGCAACGGACATGCTGAACGCAGGGGTCATTGAGCCGCTGCGGATAAAGACACAGGCTATTAGCTCGGCAACAGAATCAGCAACGATGGTACTGAGGATCGACGACGTTATCGCGTCTGGTGTGGAGGAGCAGCCACCGGAAGGTGGTGGCATGCCGCCTGAAGCTGGCTATCCGGGCATGGGTATGGGCAGAGCTTACTAATCGAGAGCTACTCCCGGTCCCCGGTTGATTCTCTTTAACCTCTCAAAGAGGATTCAACCCTTATACCCGAGCCGAGCGCGGCGATCCGGTAAGGCGAACCACCGTTACGGTGGGCTCCGAACATATCAGGACGTGGTGAGTTGCAGCCGCTTCTGCATCTCTTCATACCGGGCTCGAATGGTGATCGGGGTCGTTCCAGCCACCTTGGCGATCGACGACTCATCCACGGACTCACCACTTAATCGTGATGCAAGATAGATCGCAGCACCCGCTGTTCCCGTGGGTGACCACCCTTTCGCCATTCCCATGCCGCCACTCTTCCGGATGATCTGTATCGCGCGCTCACGAACGGTGCTACTCAAGCCGAGCATGGAGCAGAACCGGGGTATGAATCGTGCAGGGCTCGCCGGTGCGAGCTTTAGCCCCATCTCCTTAATGAGGAACAGGTAAGAGCGCCGTATCTTCTTCAACGGCATTTTTGAGACCTTGGCGATCTCTTTCAGGGTGCGTGGAATACCATACTGCCTGCAGGTGATGTAGAGCATTGCCGATACCAGTTCCTCCACACTCCGTCCCTTGATCAGATTTTGCTGCATCGCTTCTCGGTATAAAATGGCGGTCTCTTCTCGTACATCAGCCGGCAGCTTGAGCGCAGATGCCATCCGATCCACCTCACCAAGCGCGAGGATCAAAGTCTTCTCGCCCCCCTCCAGCCCGATCCGGCCACGCAACCGAAACGTCTGCGGAAGTCCTTTCGGGATCGGCGTGCTCAAGCCTTTATTATGGAGTCGATAGCTAGCGGGAGGCCCTGTCCGTACCCGCTGTGCGGTTTGTTCTGGATTGTACGCGCGCCATTCGGGGCCCAAATCGATCAAAGCCTCCGCTAACACCACCCCACAATCAGCGCAGTACAGCTCTGCATGCTTGGGGTCCATCACGATGCGTTTCGAGCCACACTCCGGACACGTTCGAATTCGCTCCTCCATACATAATAGTAGAATTATTATCGCATAAAAGACTTTGTTAAATTGAATATTTTTTCCGTATTTGAGTGCCACCCTTTCCGCTCTCCGGTAACCGATTCGTGACCCTGTCAGTTGAGTAGCGCAGCACGTTTGTTCAGCGCTATACGGTGAAGATTCAGCCTTACAAGTGCCATATTTTGCTTGCGTCGACCAAACCAACCTGCCTGTCGCAATGACGCCGAATAGATACAGACTGACTAATCACTAGAGCAGAGCAGAGCGCTAAGTAACCTTTCGCATCTCCCGGATATACGCCCACATCTCCGGCGTGCCGTAGTTCTCATCGAGGTACCGATAATTTGAGCCTTTATCTGTAATCATGACGCCCTCCTCGACCCTTTCACCGGCAAAAAACGTGGTTGCCATCTCTTTTATCATGCTATGGATCCCTGACCCCGATTGCGCCATATCCTTCACGCGGTACGCCACGTAGTCCGGCACGCCGATCAGTGCCGCAACGTCCCGGTGAATCCATTTACGGATCGAATCGTTGCTGTCCTTGAGCTTCAAACGCGGCGAAATACGCATCGCACATTGCACCACGTTCCTGTCAAGATACGGAACCCGTAGCTCAACGGAATGCGCCATGGTGACTTTATCCTCGCGCTCCAGGGTATCATCATAGGCCAGGTCAATATCTTCCCACATTTTCGTGTGGAGCTTGAGATAGCCCTCCTCTTTCACCACGTCCTTATACCACCAGTACCCGCCGAAGAGCTCGTCGGCACCCTGGCCGGTGAACATGACCTTTATGCCGTCCCTGGCTGCCGCCTGTGCCGCAATATACATCGGAACCGCAACTTCTACCTGCAGGAGGCCTTCCATCTCTATCGATTCTATAATCTCTGGCAGGAGCTTCTCCACCAGCGCCTCATCTATATGAACGACACGTAGATCCAGGCCCAAATCGCGGGCTACACGTCTCGCGTTTTTTACGTCGTCCGAGTCTGCTTTACCCACACAATAACAGGTGATCTTCCCACCAAGATCCGCTATCAGTTTCGCGATCAACACGGAATCCACACCACCTGAGAAGATCATCCCCACGTTATCCTCGCCCAAATCACGTAATGACCGTTCAACCGCCTCAGTGAGTGCGTTTTTATACAGCGTCACTGCTGCATCGCGATCAGTAACATCGATTTGAGGCCGTTCGATTTGCACACCCCGGTGCAGCGATATACCGTCTTTATTCACCTGCAATATTCTTCCGGGAGCTATTCGTTTGATGGTTTCGCCGATATCAGAGAGCCCCTTTTTCTCGGAACAGAAATAAACACAGCACTCTTTTTCTACGTAGTATATCGGCTTTATTCCCAGTGGATCTCGCGCGATAACGATTCCCTCACCATCAGTCACGGCAAAGACGTACATGCCGTTTATCAGCTTCACCACCGACTGCACCGTTCGCAACAGATCGCCATCATAGATCTCCTCGAGGAGGCGTAGCAGGAGCATCCCGGAATCACTGCTCTGCTCTCCTGACGTATGGTCCTTGTTCAACAGCCCCTCTAATTCTCGCGCGTTGTATATCTCACCGTTCAGCACGAGCGATAGCCCACCACTAGAGGACCGATAGGGCTGCGGCAACTCGATTCCCGCATCAACAATCCGCAATTCTGAATGCCCCAGACATACCCGTGCTGGTTCTAACGCCTCTAAATCGCCCAATTCGCTGCTTCGCCAAATTTCGCCATCAATATATAAACCATGCGCATCGGGACCTCGATGCTCCGTCTTCTGGAGCATCGCAGCAGCAATGCGCGTCGGGATCTCCCGATCAGAAAGATACCCGCATATCGAGCACATACTTCACAGTCTTATATAGAGAATACACCCTTAAATAGCGTATTTGAGGAAAGAGAAGTTTATGAGCGTTTTTTCTGAAGAATCGGAAGAGTGTTTTAATAATGGCATACGTTATATAATTCTGCTAACCGATGGTGAGCACGATCGATAAAAAGATACTCGAGATCCTCCAGCATGATGTACGGACGCCAATCGCGAAGATCGCGAAAGCGGTCAACTTGAGTGAGAATGGCGTGCGCTACCGACTCGATAAGCTTGAGCGTGACGGGTTTATCAGCAGTTACACGCTTGTATTGAATCCCCGGAAATTCGGGAAGACGATTCTGGCGATCTTCAGCCTCGAGATCGAGCCAAAGGCGATGCGAAACACCCTGCCCAGGCTGATCGCGCTTGATGAGTTTATCAAGATCTACCAGACTACGGGCCAATTCTCAATCAGTGCCCTCGGACTCTTTGAGAATGAAGAGCAGCTGACGGCGTTCATAAACAGCAAGCTCTTACTCGAGTTCCCGATTCAGAATTATGCCGTCGAGATCGTTATGCGGACGCTAAAGGATACCGATTACGAGCTATGAACACCGCTTCCTGATCGGCATGTGCTCCGTCGCTTACGTAACACGTTCCTTTTCTACCTCACAGCTCAGAAGTGCTTCTGAGTGACGGTCAGCTTCCTGAACGACGTATCCGAAAGGGTCCGCGATCAAACTCCCGCCCAAACTAACTGTTCCATCCACTGAGCCCACGGCATTGGCCTTGAGCACAAACAGGCGGTTCTCGACGGCACGGGCAATGGGCAACGCCCGGTTCTTATCGAGCTTTCTCTCCGCTTCACGCGGCTCGTAATAGTGCGCTGCCAGAATGAAAAGCACGTCCACGCCTAACGCTTTATAAGCATGGGCCAGCATCGCGTCGTTCTGATCTCGGCAGATGAGCAGCCCACAAGTGAGCATATCCACGGTGAACGTTGTTGGCTCCTGCCCGGGATGGAAATAGGCGGTCTCGGGGGCAGTTAGGTTGATCTTGTAATAGCTGAAGCGCTCACCGGTGGGCAGGAGGGCGAGAGCACTGTTAAAGCGCGCTTTCTGCACCAGGCACGGAGACCCGACGATCGCACTCACAGATTCGCGCATGGAATGTGCATGAATATGATTCAGCGCCTCGAGAACCGCGTCATGTTCAACGGTCGTGAAGTCGCGCACATACCCGGTCACCGAGCACTCCGGAAAGCAGAGGAGCTGTATTTGTTCACGAGCCGCCCGTGAAATAAACCGGGTGATTTTCTCCACATTGGCCTCAATTTCGGTGCTCAGAGCGATCTGGGCCACAGCAACCCTCATACGGAAAAGCTCCCGTAAATTCTCAGAATTCCAGGCGCAGCGTCACAATCTCAAAGGGGTTCATAGTCAGTTTAAGCGTGGCCCCCTCCTGGATCACCTCTTTCGTCAACGCCTGGTCTTCCTCCTCCAGCATATTGACCACCTTTACCTCTGTCGGCGCCTTGAAGAGCCTTATTTCGGTCTTGGTCTCTTCCCCGTTGGCCTCGTAGAAGCGGAGCATAACGCCCTCTTTATCCTCTGACCGCTTCAGTGCCGTGAGCATCACACTCGATGGCGCGATCTCCAGGAACGAACGCCGATTTGGGAGTTTTACGTCCCTCGAGAGCTGCATTGCGTCCAGATCGACGTTGAACTCCTGTGCCCGGCGGTACGAGGTTGCTGTTCGCCAATCGCCCTCATGTGGGTGGATGGCGTAGCGGAAGGTGTATCGTTTTAGCTCACGTGCCTCGGGCACCGGAATCGCCGGGCCGGTCTTACCGTCTGAAGAGAGCATGGAGACGCTGCGGAGCAGCGTGAGATAGATGCTCCCGTCCCGTACCTCGTTCTCCGGTATTCCATGATGGATCACGGTCAGCCCCCACACGTCATCAGAATAATCAACCCATTGCTGTGAGGGGAAGACCCCACGGGGCACCTCAACCCAGCTCTCGAACTCGTCTCGCTGATCGCAGCGAATATCACTTCGCGGACGGGTAATCGAGCCGAATTGGGTGCCGCAGACATAGCTATCGCTCTTGATATTCGTGGAGAAGCGGACGCGCAATCGCGCACGAGGGTGCTTGTCCACGACGGTGGTCAAGAAGTCAATCCGGGAAAGGCCTTTGTACACCACGATCTTCTTCGAGCACTCCAGGAACCGATGGCGCCAGATCCGGGGCTCCATCTTCTCCGTCAGCCGGTACGGCCACCGGAGTGAGTAATAATCGGTGTCAACTTTGATCACCCGCCGCAACGGGCTCTTATCGATTGAGAAATTCTTTAACCTGAAGGAGCCATACTTCACGCCTTCACCCGTTTCAGTCTTCAAAGGAATGCATAATTTCTGACGATGATAGTACAGGTCGCCGGTTTCCTCCTCCAGCACCAGCTCGTTCGCCCTGCATGCGGTTTTGCGGGTACGCTCGCGCTTATGCATGACGTTAATCAAGCCCGTGGCAGGATCCACCTCCACGCCAAAGAATCGATTCTCGATGGTGTTACCGTGGATCCGAATGAAATCAGGATCAAAGGGGAGACGGCGCGGATCTCGCTCGATTATCCGGTACACCTTATAGCCCAACGCTGGTACGGTGGCAACAAAGCCGATGCGGACGTATTTCAGTGAGTCGTCCGTATAGCGCGTGAAGCGGATGACCTCCACCTCGATCTCCTCAGTGCCGCATTTCAAGCCACCAACCGAGACCACCTGCCCGCGCTGGAAGTTCAGATCCATCTCTAACCAGTTCTTGACCCCCCAGGAGAGCGAGTTGAAGACGATAATATCACCACTCTCACTCTCTACGCCACCCTCAATGAAACGTGTGAACTCGCCGAGTTTGGATTCCTCATCCACGAGTTCCGCGAAGATGCGCGGGCAGAGTGCGGCCATGTAGGTCTTAAGAAAGCTCAAATACTGCTTCACCTCGTCGTAACCTCGGTCCATACCAGTGCCAGGAATAACATCGTGGAAGGCGATGAAAAGGATCTTGCGCCAGCTCTCACGGAGCTCATCAGAGGGGTAGTAGCTGTTAAGGAGCCAGGTGATCGTGCCCCAGCGCTCGACGCAGGTCAGCCAGTTCTCGAAGTCCGCGAGCCCTTCCTTGATCCACATCCTGGTCGAGCTGACGTCCGGGAAGATCTCCGAGTATCTGCCCGAGTACATCTCACCCGTTCTGACCGCGAGCTCGAGATCTTTCGCTTCCTGCTCCAGCGCTTCGAAGAATTCGCGTGGCGTGGCCACCTTCATCAGCGCTTCTTTGCCGCGCTCCCTGTTCCAGTCTTCCACGACAGCAGGCGTTTCAGGCTGCGGCATGGTCACCCCACTTCCAGAAGGCATGAGGATGTGCGAGGTTGCTGCTAACGCTTTGAGCTTCTTATAGCTCTCGTTTAGCTTCGTCAAATCCAGTCCGGCACGATAGCCCAGAGGCATCCAGTGGGCAAGGATCTTCGTGCCATCCAGACCCTCCCAGAGAAATTCCGACGGTTTATTCTCCGCTATACCCCTGCGGAACGCAACGTACTTATATCCACATTTAGTGTAAATCTGGGGTAGTTGCGCATTGAGTCCAAAACTGTCGGCCTGCCACATCACCGGCACGTCAACCCCGAATTTCTCTTTTACGTACTGCTTGCCCACCTGAATCTCACGTATCAAGGTCTCTCCTGCCGGGAGCATGGTATCGGCCATCAAGTATTCCCCGTCGGCGACCTCCAGCTTACCTGCTTTGATCTGCTCGGTAAGCAGGGCGAATAGCTCGGGATACCGATGCTCCACCTCTTCCAGCAAATAGGTCTGCTCCACCAGAAACCGGTAATTGGTCTTTTCGATGAGCTCTGCCACCTCTTTCAGGATGAGCAGCATATTGATGTAAAAGTAGTCTTCCTTCGTGAACGCCCAGATAGCATCGTAGTGTGTGTGGGGAACAAGATAAATCGTGTCTCGTTCTTCTTTTTTCTTCTTCTTTGCCATAACCCTCAATCTGTTACCAATCCGCTAAACACTTATAAACTTTCGGACAACCTCGATCCAGCCGTTTGGACCCTCGCCCGCGGCTCGATAGAGATTGGGCACGCCGAGCTCGAGCCAGCCACCCTGCTTGTTCCGCACCACCGCCGGCTGATCCACCGCCTGTAACATCGGGATATCGTTCCGGCTATCGCCCACGCCGATGGTCAGGACGGTGCCATATTCGCACTTGAAGAGTTCCGTGAGCTTCTGCACCGCTCGTCCTTTGTCCGCGTTCTTCCCGTGGATATTGTAATACCGGCCACCGTGGGTAACAACAAAGCCCTTCGCTTCGATCTTCCTGACCAGTTCAGCCTCCTTCTCCGCGGGCTCGTCAAAGATAAAACTCTCGTTATACGTCTTCTGCTTCGCGCGTGCCGCCTGCTCGAGGGTTAAATTTGCATCCTTTGCCACTTCTTCCGCGGTCATGTCGCCGAAGCCCGTAATGCGGAACCCGGTCTCAGCTCGAATCGCCTGCAGCGCGGCTCGCAGCTCGTTATATGACGCGCCAAGCTCAATGACGTGGTATTTGCCCTGCTTCACGGCCTCGAACTCGTAGGAGAAGTACCGCTCGGGGACGAAGATGGCACCACCGTTGTCTACGATGAACGGATCATGGACGCCGAAAAGCTCGTGGTAATATTCGTTCTCCGCCAGTGTTTTGGCCGTACAGAAGATGATGGGCACCTGATATCGCTTCACGAGCTCGAGTGCAGGAAGTGCGGGCTCGTAGGAATAATCGTGGAGGTCGAGCAGCGTTCCGTCAAGGTCCGTAAAGAGCACTTTCTTCATGGGTTCTGTATTATCTTCTTCCTGCGGATGGAGAACGCGGCGCTAGCTAATCCGTCCTCTCCTTCTCTAGCCTGCTGAGCGATGAGCTCGCTTCCTCCTCATCGATCATCCCTCGAGCAAATCGCGCGTACGACTCAGAGGTACTGGCAAGTTGTTCCTCAAACTGACGAACGTCAACACCGGCAAAGGGGGGCATGATGCGATTCTGTCGCGGCTCCTCCCATTCCAGCATATCACCGAGCTCTTCGAGTATCTTATCGCGCACGTAGTCGTTGCTGAGCTTACTGTGATAGATCGTCTGGAGCGAGCCGATGAGCATATTACGGATATGCATACCCCCTTTTTCCTCGTGGATGTGCGGGTTCAGGGTCTCGATCTGGAAGACCTCAATGCCCGCAGTTGCTGCGTCCAGGTCAACATATTCCTTAACACTCGGGCCATAATTATCGAACAGGCAGATGAAGTGATACGGCTCAATCGAGTAGCCGGTCGAATAACTCAGGATATCCGCGAGCTTGGTGGTGAGCGCGTGCTCACCAGCGTTTCCCGTGATCAGGATGCGGGTCTCAAACCCGGTGTGGAGTGACATCAAGAGATTGAGGTACTTATTGGTGGTCTCGCTGACCCGGCCCCACTTCTTGAAATACAGCTTATCTTCGACCACTTTCGGCTTGTAGCGCCAGTGCAGCCGCACCATACTGTAGGGTGACTCAGCCATGCAGAACCCTGCTGCGTAATCGATCACGTATTCGCGAACCGAACCGGGGACATAATTATCTGCATCTGCGAACCCGATATACTCCTTACCCAGCGCTTTTGCGAGCAGCATACCAATAATCATGCCTTCTGCCTTGCCATCACGCACTACGGAATGCTCATCAAGCAGGGCGTCATATCCCGCCTCGTAGAGCGCAAAGCCGAGATCAGGATCTTTCTGATGTACGATAATAATTTCCTGTTGAGCAAGCTCATGGAGATTCTTGACCAAATTACGCTCCAGCTTGTACCCGTCCGGTGCTTCCCGTTTACTATTCGAGACCACAATAACCGTGCAGTCGAAGGGTATAGCGCGCAAGACGCCGTCCAGGAGATGGATTTTCTCGTCCTTCGCAGGCACGATGATGGCAAACCGTTTCAGCACATCCTTGATCACATCGAAGGGGATGTCCTTTGCCCGGGGATTCGTAAACCCCCCGGAATCGATCTTCAAGACGCGTTGCATCTCGTGAATTTTGATTGAACCAAAAATTTCAGTATGCCGTGGAAGTTCGAGGAGCATCTTTAACACCCAATTGTTAATTGTGCTTTATTTTATAAATCAGTACTGCTATCATAGGGTAAGCGAGGTAAGAAGCGATGGCGCGTTCTCATGGCGAGCGGAAGAACACGAGGAAGAAATTGAGTAGACGCAAGCGTGAGCGGGGTCTGTCCCCGGTCAGCCGAGCGATTCAGCAGTTCGCATCAGGCGATCGGGTGCACGTTCACATTGACCCGAGCGTGCATAAGGGTATGCCGCATCACCGATTCCACGGGATGACCGGTACTGTGAAAGGCGAGCGAGGACGGGCATTCATCGTGGAAATATCGGACGGTAATCGTCAGCACAAGAAGGAATTATTCGTGCGTGCTGAGCATTTGAGATTGCAGAAAGGATAACGTTCCCGGGCCAGCTCGTCATTGCCTGCCGGTAAAGTCGACTTTTGCGCGAACACGGTCTTTCAGTGATCAAATGGGCCCGAAGGGATTCGAACCCTTGACCGCCCGGTTATGAGCCGGGCGCTCTAACCGCTAAGCTACGGGCCCCTCTTATATCTGGTTGTAATAGCTCAGTAGCATATAAAATTGTTCCCGTTCGACTGTTTAGAGCCGAAAGAGGGTTTTAAGCACCACGCTCGGCTGTTCAAGCACGGCAACCACAGGACTCGTGTTTTTTCATGAGCAACAGCAGGTAGCTCTGTTATGGTCTTGATGGCCACGTCGAACGGTGTACGTTTTGTAGCCTTAACTGAGTGGTTTATATCCCTGGCCGGAATAAAATATAGTACTAGATGGCATATCCGCATGCACGCCGCAACTATACGATTGTTGGCATCGATCCCGGTACGACGGTAGGCATTGCCATTCTTGATCTTGACGGCAATACTGTTGATGTATTTAGCGCAAGGAATTATTCGATCTCCGATACGATCGAACGGATAATAGCACGAGGTCGGCCATTGATTATCGCTTCGGATGTCGCACCAACGCCCGCCATGGTGAAGAAGATCGGGAGCTTGATTGCATCACACGTCCCCGAGCTGGAGGAATCATTATCCACGGAAGAGAAGCTCGCCCTGACGAAAGGCGAGGGCTTTGTATACCGCAATGCGCACGAGCGTGATGCCCTGGCGGCATCATTACACGCGTTCAAGCAATACAAGAAGAAGTTCGCGCAGATCCAGAAGAAGACCCCGACCGGCATAGATGAAGCGGAGGTAAAAGCGCTCGTGATCAAAGGCGTCTCGATCAGCGCTGCTATTAATCGGTTGCTCACCGCACGTGAGGAGAACCGACGGCGGCGAGATAAGCGCGATGCGGGCACAAAGGCTCGCGAAGAGCGTGAGGGTGAGAGCAAAGCCGTTCTGCGATTGCGCAAGCTGCTCAAAGGGAAGGACGAACGCATCGCGCTGCTGGAGGAGCGAACGGCAGCACTCAAGGATATTCTGGCAGAGCGAGAGCGAGAAATACGGCGCTTGAAGCGAAGACTGGATGCGGAGCGCTCGGAACAGCGGCGCGAGCTGAAGAAGAGCGAGCTAATACACGCACGCGACGCGGAGATCGAGCAGTTGCGTGCACAGGTCGCCGCGCGGACGAGCGAAACTGCAGAGTTACAGAAGGTTATCGCGCGGTTGAGCGGCAAACGAGCGGTAAAGGGCGGGAAGCGAATCAAGGTGATCCCATCGTTCACGCATGATGCGATACAGGAATTCG
Source organism: Candidatus Methanospirareceae archaeon (assembly GCA_049975405.1). Lineage (GTDB taxonomy): Archaea > Halobacteriota > Syntropharchaeia > Alkanophagales > Methanospirareceae > JACGMN01. Next base: position 13,230 of record JBNGDK010000019.1, on the reverse strand, counting down.
ATCGGAAATACGGGATCGCCCGGGGCGACATCATACTCTTTGAGGACGGGAGTGGCGGTGGGCCGAGCACCGCGGAACTCGTGGCAACGAAGGGTGTGCGTGCAGTCATCTACGGTAAGGAGCTCTCACATTTCGCCGCGGAGACCTTTGCCACCCTTAAAATCCCCACACTCTCACTCGAGGCAATGCCGCTGCTCGCGAAGGACGAGGACTTTGCATTCGTCGATCGACAGATTCTGGAAGAGCAGGTAGCGGACTGGAAGCAGCAGGCGAGGAAACGAAGCAAAGTGCTCCTGGTTCGATAACGTACGTTCCCTGAGCTCTTAGGGATCTTCACGCTCGCCGATTTATCAAAAATATATTGCATAAGGACTAAAGGTAGAATCCCACGCCTATAAATAGGTGCAGGGCTCTTCTTATAGCCGAGGTGAAGGTGTAAGGATGATAAGCGTGAATGAGTACGGATTAGACGTCTTTGAAGAGATGATGGACTATGCGGACGAGTTGCAGGTAGGCATCGAGGAGCTGGAAAACGGTACAACGCTCATAGATGCAGGCGTGAAGGAAGCAGGTGGATTTGAAGCCGGGTTGTACGTGTCCCGGATATGTATGGCTGATCTTGCGGATATTACGTTCAGCAGTTTTGACCTCGGTAAGCTTATTGTACCAGCGATTGAGCTTACCACTGATCACCCGGTCGTTGCGTGCATGGCCTCGCAATTTGCCGGGTGGCGGATTAAAGTGGGCAAATTCTTCGGTATGGGCTCGGGCCCAGCACGCGCGCTTTCGCTCAATCCGAAGGAGTTGTACGAGAAGATCGATTATAAAGATGAAGCGGATGAGGCGGTGCTGGTGCTGGAGAGCAATAAGATGCCAGACGACGAGGTGACCGCGGAGATCGCGAAAGCCTGCAAGGTAGAGCCTGAGGATCTGTACATCGTGATAGTGCCCACGGCCTCCATCGCGGGTGCAGTACAGATCTCGGCGCGCGGCATTGAGACCGGTGTCCACCGGCTCGAAGTGCTCGGCATGGACATCAACACCATCAAGCATGCCCACGGGCTCATACCCATCTCGCCACTCGTCGGCGACGACCTGAAATGTATGGGCGCGACGAACGACTGTATCATGTACTGTGGGCGGATGAGCTACGCCGTGGAGTATGAGAACGTCGACGAGCTGAAGGGGTATGTAAAGCAGGTGCCTTCACTGAACTCGAAGGATTACGGGCAGCCGTTCTACGTCACCTTTAAGAACGCTGAGTTTGACTTCTACAAGATCGACCCCGCATCCTTCGCACCTGCGGAAATATCGGTAAACGAGATGAAGAGCGGAAAGACGTTCACCAGCGGGAAGATTAACCCCGAGGTGCTCCTGCAATCCTTCGGGATCGAGACGGTTTAATAACCCTACATACCTGGAGTAGCAGGAAAGAGGTGCTTGGTTTGCTCAACGAGCGCAGCTACTTACCGACACTGCGACCACACCTCTTTCTCACCTTCTTTCTCGCGCTTCAGTATTCCGTGCCACTCCGCAGTTTCCAGGACTTCCCTGAGCTGGGAGTACGACACATAAACGTCAAATTCGAGCTTCAAAGCTTCTCGTAATTCGCGCGGACTCAGCCCGGACCCTGCTCTCGCGAGGATCTGCTCCGACAATTCCAGCACGTCCTCAATGACGCTCCACGGATAAAGGATCCAGGTCCACTCAGTCATCAATTCACCATAGAAGTCCGGTGTGTAGCTGGATGTGGTCTTGTGATGCATCGTCACCGTCTTCACCTCATTCGCACCTGAGGATTCGAGATACGCGGCAATGAGCCGTAAACTATCTCCCGTGTCCGTGACGTCATCGGCGATCAAGATACGCTTGCCACGCACGAGCTCCAGCGCGTTTGCATCAAGCCCGCATCTCAGTCGCGCCTCGCCCGTTATCGTGGCCGTCAGCCCCCAGTGCTCTACCTTCACGCTGAGCAAATCCTTGAGTAGGAAGAAATCGCAGAGCACGCGCGCTAAATACCAGCCGCCGCGGGCGACGCCAACGACCACCTCAGGCGTGTAGCCCGCCGCCCTTATTTCATCACTCGCATCCCTGCAGAGGCTGTAGGCGTAGCTCCAATCAACCACCGTGCACCTGAATCGTTCTCGCATCACTCTCTCCCAACCCGATACCGTTCGTTTGCCTCGCCCCGGGTACGGGTTTACTATTTTTGTGCGCGTATTTAAGGTTTTGGTATGACCAGTGAGAGGGAGGCGCGGAAAGCGGAAGGGGTACGTATGAGTGATCTAACAGACTATGCAGAGCGGAGGGAAATGCAGCAGTATCTGATCGAGACGCTCACCACATTGATCACGTTTCCCACGTTCGTGCCGCCGGGCGAGCACTATGATGAGATAGTCGACTGGCTGATCTCCCTGCTTACAGAGTTTGGCTTCGCCTGCGAACGTATCGATATGCCTGCAGAGCTGGTCGAAGCGCGGCTCAAGGATGCGGACCTGCAGGGTGTACGGGCGAATCTGCTCGCCACGAAAACGTACGCCGCGCGGGAGAGCGTTGACCTCTACACGCATCTGGATGTGGTACCTGCGGGCGAGGGCTGGAGTACTCCCCCGTTTGACCCGGTGATCAAGGACGGGAAGATCTTCGGCCGCGGCGTTGGTGACCCAAAGGGGAACGTCGCAGCACTGCTCACCGCGTTGCACATCATGGAGGAGCAGAAGCTCGAGAGCAGGTACTCACTGCGTGTTGTTCTGACGACAGACGAGGAGCTCGGGTTGTATTCGGGTCTGTGCTACTTCGCCGATGAAGGACTCCTGCAAGGTGACTATCTGCTCTGTATGGATACTGATAATGAAGGGATCTGCGTGGCGACGAACGGCGTACTCAACTGGGAGCTCAATGTACACGGAAGATCAAGTCATAGCTCGAATCCCTTCCTGGGCGTGAATGCGGTCGAGCAGGCAGCGCTCGTCGTTCATGAGTTACAGGCACTGAAAAGTAAGATTGAGCGCAGGGAGTCGGCGGTACCCTGCAGTCCGGAGATCACGAACCTGACCGGCCAGCAGCATATCAAGCCGGTTTTTAACGTTACCATGATCAACGGCGGTGTGAAGGAGAATCTGATACCACCGAGCTGCAGGATACGCGGTGATCGGCGGTATATCCCCGAGGAATCAGCAGACAACGTACAGAAGGAATTTGAAGATGCGGTAGCAGCCATTAAAGTCGATCACGGTATAAACGTCACTCTGACGCCGAAGCCAGGATTCCCACCCATGTTCACCGATCAGAGCCATGAATGGGTGAGACGCGTGCAGGCCGCGGCATCTGACGCCTTCAGCGTTCCGAAAGGGATAAATGGTGTACAGGGCGGATTAGACGTGGGCTATGCTGTCCAGCGGTCACAGCAGCCGGTGTGCTCCTTCGGGGTCTGGCGGTCGACTGAGAGCAACATACACGGACCCGACGAAAATGTACGGATTAGCGATTTAACGAACTACGTGAAGTTCCTGCTTCGGCTTCTGACCCTGCAGAAATAGACCTGATCGTCTTCCTGTAGCACCGCATATAGAGAGAGGAGCGTAGTATCGTGGGCGGTGAAAAGCGAGATATGGGGCAGGAAGGAGCGAGCCATCGGCCGGGTATACGGGAGAAACTATTCTTCTTTAGCTCCGGAATCATCATCAGCGTACCGTTGACACTCTATCTCAGCTCGCTCAGTGACTATCTCTGTGAGCTAACCGCTATCTCGCTCATCTACGTCTCCATCTGTGCCACGGCGATCTTCACGCCGCTCATTGAAGAATTTGCGAAGGCGTATCCGCTCTTTTACCGACACGGAGAGACGGAACGCTCGATCTTTACACTCGGATTCCTCACGGGTCTGGGCTTTGGCATCTCCGAGTTCTTCCTCTACGTCTTCGCCCAGGGCGTGCCAATACCTATCCGACTGCCTGGACTGTTCTTCCATGCCGCGAGCACCTCAATCGTCGCCTATGGGATTGCCACCAGGCGCCCAACTAGGTTCTATCTGATCGCGGTAGTACTCCATTTCGTGAACAATTTAACCGCGCTCTTTGGTGTCGTGTGGCTCGTAGGCGGGCTTGGTGCGGTACTTTTGGCGTATCTTCTCGCGTGGTATCTTTACCGGCGAACATCTGAGCGCTTTATCGAACCATGCCCCCCTTCCTGACGGCCGATGATAACGGTTTTGAGTAAGAGATAAGAATAAATACGGTGGCTCCTCAAACGGTAACAGGCAATGGTACTCATTAGCATTCTCGGTTTCGTGCTGGGGCTGGTCCTGCTCGTGAAGGGCTCGGATTATCTCGTCAAAGCTGCAGTATCGATAGCTGCGAAATTAGGCGTCTCCGAATTCGTGATTGGGCTCACCTTGGTGGCCGTGGGTACCTCCCTGCCTGAGCTCGCCTCTTCGATCTTCGCAGCACTCAAAGCGGAGAGTGATATCGTCGTGGGGAACGTTATCGGCTCGAACATCGCTAATATCGGCCTGATCGTGGGTATCGGCGCACTCCTTGCCACGATTACGACGCACCGCGAGATGCTGCAGCGCGATGGCTACATCATGCTCCTTGCTGCACTGCTCTTCTTGCTCTTCAGCTTCAACGGTGTAATTTCGCGCTTCGAGGCACTCTTCCTGGTTCTGCTCTATGTCGCCTATGCCGTCTTTCTCTTCGAGAACACGTCAACATTCACGGACGAGGAGACCCGGGCGTTCCGTGAATTCCTCAGATATTTCCTGAAGTTCACGTATCTCATCACCATAAAAAATGCTATGGCACCGATCCTCAACCACAAAGAGCGGAATCGTGAGCGACCCGGAGGGAAGCTCACGGAATTGTCCCGCTCAGGCCTGCTCAAGGATTTCACCGTGCTCGGGCTCAGTGGAATCGCGGTGGTGGTCGGCGCGCGCTTCCTGGTGACCGAGGCGGTCTTCTTTGCGGAGTTCTTCGATATCTCCAAGACGGTGATCGGCATCAGCATCGTCGCCGTGGGGACCTCGCTACCGGAATTGGGGGTGACAGCATCGGCTGCTAGACAGGGCTACGGGAACATCGCGGTTGGCAACGTGCTCGGCTCGAACATCGCGAACATCTTCCTGGTCGCGGGCGCGTCGGCGCTCGTCTTTCCGATCACCGTGGTCCGCGCATCAATAATCTACAATGTGCCGTTTATGATCTTCATAAGTGTCGTCCTACTGATTTTTATCAAGACCGATTGGAAGATCACGCGCCGTGAAGGGATCACATTTCTCTTACTCTACGCATTCTTTCTTATAAGTTCGTTCTCAATCACGCCGGCATGATCGACTGACCGACCGTCAAGGCGGTGAACACGGTACGGTAAAAATGGACACATTGCAGGGATTGTTGGAGGAGATCGTAGCCGAAGCGGAACGCAAGGTAGAGAAGGAGCTTTCTGGGCCCGGCGGCGCGATAAAAGCGCTCTTCTACAACCTCTTAATGCCCCTGGTCTTGAATTTCCAGACCGAGACAGAGAGCTACCACTTCAACTTTCTGCGCGGCGGCTCAATCTCATTGCAGCCAGGATTGCATGAAGACCCCGACGTGATCGTTCGGGGTGAGCATGCCGAAATGCTCTATCTGCTCCGGAACCGCGATGCAGCGCGATTTAAGCATGACGAACAGACAGAGAAGATACGAATCATCCCCTGCTCCTTTAAAGGGAGCCAGGCAGTCATGAAATTGCGCGATCTCTTCTTATAAACAAGCACGGCGGCAGAGCGGGTACGGTGGTAGCAAGTTTTTTATAGCCCTTTCACCGCTATTCATTACAGACACGAAGAAAACATGCACGTCAAAGAGAAAGTCACTGCATGGCTCACCTTCTCCCGGTGCACGATGTATTATTGGGCGTTGATTACCTACAGTCTCGGCGCGGCTATCGCCTACTCGAAGTATCAAGCCTTCAACGGCACGGTCTTTGCGCTTGGCTATCTCTGTCTCCTGCTTATCGAGATAAATACGGTTTTCATCAATGAGTATTTCGACTACCCCTCAGATCGTATCAATACGAATATCGGGCCGTTCAACGCGGGCTCACGCATGCTCGTGGAGGGGAAGCTGAGCTTTAGAGAAGTGAAGATCGGTATTGTCGTGATAGCATTGTTGCTTTTGGGTGCTGGCGCGCTGCTTATCCGTGCGGCGACGTATGTTCCGACGGTGTATCTGCTTATTCTGGCTGCGATAGCCCTCTTCTTCGGCTGGGGATACACCGCGCCACCACTGAAATTGAGCTACCGAACCTGGGGTGAACTCACGGATGGCCTGATGCACGGCCCTGGAGCGGTGGTCGGCGGTTTTATCCTGCAAACCGGGATCTGGACTGATCCAGTACCATGGCTTGTAAGTGCGCCAACGCTCATCGCCATGGCCGTTGGCGCTGCATTGCTTGCTATGCCTGATGCGTCAGCTGACAGGGCGATTGGACGACAGACCATGGCCGTTCGGTTCGGGGCGCGCACGACGGTGGTTATCTCGATCTGCGCGATCGTACTCTGCGCAGTGATCAGTATCCTACTCTGGGGCTTCGGATTCATTCCCAATCCCGTCGGGATCGCGATGCTCGTGGTCGTGCCTCTGGCATATACGATTGTCCGGCCATTGTATCAGGCGACAAAGACCGAGGACACCTATGATATTGCGGTCGCTAAGATCACGTTACCTCTGATCATCCTTATAACGCTCGCTGGTCTCATTCCGCTCCTGGCGTTCGTGTTTGGATAATAACCCGCAGATCCAGCCGTGACCTCAAAAGAGCAAACGCAAAAGACTGACGAGTACCCGCGGATTCTTCTTGATGAGCTCCTTCATGCACGCACGCTCGCTGTACTTCTTGACCGTGATCTCACCGCCTAGAGACTGAAAGAACTGGGTGAGCGCATGGTCGTCCAACCGGGTCAAAACCTGCTTCATCCGCAGACCTGCGAGCAATATTTTACCGAATTCGCGCCGCCAGCGCTTCTCGTAACCCTGTAACCCCCGTTTGGAAACGTCTCGCGCACGAATCGCGTTCGCAATCATCTCGCCGGCGATCGCGCCGCCCTGAAGTGCCTGAAGGATACCGCCGCCATTCGCGGGATTCACGTGTCGCGCAGCATCGCCAACCAGAAGCAAGCCGTTGGCGACTGTTTCGTAGACGGGACCGCTCAGCGGCACCGCGCCATAGCTCCTGGCGAGAATGGTGCCCTTGGGAAACCGTTGAGCGATAAACGCATCGAGAAGATCACGTGCGCGACTCGATTCACCGGACACGTCACCGCTGATACCAAGACCTACGTTCGCGCTGTCCGGACCTTTGGGGAAGATCCACGCGTAGCCTTTCGGGGCGATGGCGCGGCCAAAGTATGTCTCATAAAAAGCGGTGTTGACCATGATATTGCACATAAGGTATTGCGCGCAGATAGCCATATCCGACAGGGGCAGGTACGTATCCATACCCGCCCAGCGACCGATCTGCGATTCCACTCCATCTGCACCCACCACAACGTCCGCTTGAATACGCACAGGCTCGCCGGTTGTGGTTGCGTACACACCTTTCACAAATCCATCCACACTGATGAGCCCGGAAGCACGCGTCTTTACGCGTACTTCCGCGCCGGCGCGCGCCGCTTGCTGCGCCAGCGCTTTATCGAAGAGCCGCCGATCCACGATATAGCCTATCTCCTCACCGCCTGCCACGGAGAGCACAATCGCAGTGCCATTTGGGCCGTAGAGGATCATGCCACGTGGCGCTGTGCACACCCACCGCGGGGCGATCGCGACGAACTGCTCGATCTCTTTGCTCACACCTTCCGCGCACCGCACCGGCACGCCGATCTCCGCGTTACGCTCGAGCAGGAGCACGTCAAGGCCCTGCTCCGCAGCGGTCTTCGCCGTGGAACTGCCCGCAGGTCCCGCACCGACCACAACGACATCGTAATGCTCCGTCCGCATGAGACCATCTCCGTACGTGGTAAGAAGTCGTAAAGAAATAGGGCACTGCTACTGTTGAGGATATAACTTCCCCCTTCCTCGAGGATGGCCAGGCTTGCTCTTTTAAGCTCAGATGGGTCTGGTGCAAGCGCTCATGCTCCACCAGTTCTTTTGCTTATCGCGTCGGCTGGCATTGAAGCATATCTGGAGTCGTTTCGAGCGGGAAAACAGGCGCCCCGTGTTACGTAACTCGTCTTGAGTTGTAGTGACCAATCAACGGTTTTATGAGCTAGTTGTTCGGGCTGACGAGTTAACCTGCTCCGTTTCTTTTCGTACAAGTCTCCTCTTCAGCCACTTCCTGATCTCCTCGAGCACAAAAATGAGGATAGCAAAGGGTATGAAGAAGAGCCAGTGCTTCAACTCCAGCGGACCCGTGCCCAGGAACCGCTGGAAGAAGAAGAGGTACGCGAACCCGAAGATGAGCAGCAGCTCGGTCGCGAACCCGATGAAGAGCGCCTTGTTCTTGAAGAACCCGATCGTAAAGATCGAATTCCTGATACTCCTGCACTGCAGCCCGTTCGCGATCTGGCAAAAGATGATCGCGGCCAGGCACATGGTCGTCGCCTTGATGTAGAGCGGGTCGGTGAACGGCAGATCCATACCACGCACCCAGCCCCCTTCGCGCAGCACCCACCAGTAGCCCAGGAGCCCGGTTGCGGCCTCGATGGGGCCGATAAACCCGTACGATCTGAGTAGTACCGGTAAGGTCAGCATGCGCTCCTTTCGCGACCGTGGCGGGCGCTCCATAATATCCACCTCCGGCGGCTCGGTACCCAGCGCGATGGCCGGGACCATGTCCGTACCCAGATCAATTGCCAGGATCTGAATCACGGTCAGTGGTAAGGGCACGCGAAAGAGCACATATACAATGAACGGCACGATCTCCGGAATGTTGCTCGTGAGGATGTACGTGACGAACTTCTTAATGTTGTCAAAGACCGTCCGCCCCTCCATCACCGCGTCCACGATGCTCTTGAAATTGTCGTCAATCAGGATGACGTCCGAGGCCTCCTTGGCAACGTCTGTGCCAGCACCCATGGCGATCCCGATGTCCGCTTCCTTCAGCGCGGGCGCGTCGTTCACGCCGTCACCGGTGACTGCCACCACCTCACCCATCTCCTTTAACGTCTCTACAATAACCAGCTTGTTCTTCGGCGCGCTTCGCGCGAAGATGATCTCAGGGTTCCGCAGGATCGCCTTCAGCTCATCCTTTCCCATATGGTTGAGATCCGCGCCTTCGACAACCACCGGCTCGCCCTCGATGACACCCGCCTCGCGCGCGATCGCTTCCGCGGTGAGCCGGTTATCACCGGTGATCAGCACGATCTTGATACCTGCCCGCTTACACTTCTGTACCGCCTCTCGCACCTCGCTGCGGGGTGGATCGATCATTCCCACAACGCCGAGGAAGACCAGATCATGCTCCACTTCACCCGCGCTGTAGCGCTCCTGCAACGGCACCTTCCGGTACGCGAGTGCGATAGTTCGCAGTGCGTCCTTCTCGAAGCTTTCCGCAACGGCCTCGAGCCGCTCCCTATCAGCCGCAGACAGTGTCTGCTCTTCGCCATCGAGCAAGATCCGCGTCGAGAGCGCGAGTAGTGACTCGGGCGCGCCCTTTACATACGCGATCGCCATATCGCGCTCACCACGGGTAATGGTGCTCATCATCTTCCGCTCGGAGCTGAAGGGCAGTTCAAAGATCCGCTCTTCCTCCTCCGCCTCCGGTGCCGCTGCATTCGTAAGTTTCTTCGCGAGCACGAGCAACGCACCCTCCGTAGGATCGCCGATGATCTCAGGTCTGCCCTCCTTCACGATGAGCTCAGAATTGTTACAGTATCGTGCGGTCTTCAAGAGCGGCTCGAGCGTTCCCAGCTCCGCGTCCGGAACCTGCTGCCCGTTGGCGATAAGATTACCTTCTGGCCGGTAGCCCGAACCTGTCACCACGAACTCCTGTTCATTCGCAAAGAGCTTGATGACGGTCATCTCGTTCTTGGTCAGAGTTCCGGTCTTATCAGTGCAGATGACGGTGGTCGAGCCCAGGGTCTCAACGGAGTTGAGGCTCTTGATCAGCGCATTCCGCCGCGCCATCCGCTGCGAGGCAATGGAGAGCGTTAACGTCACGGTAGGCAGGAGCCCTTCTGGTACGTTCGCGATGATGATCCCGATGGCGAAGATGAAATTCGCAGTGAAATCACGGCCGATGATCCAGCCGGTGAAGAAGAAAAGGATGCCGAGCAGAATAGCGATGATCGAGATCACGCGGATGAAGAACGAGATCTCCTTCTGTAAGGGCGTCTTTTCCTCCTTGATCTCCTGGGTGAGCCCCGCGATCTTCCCGAATTCCGTACCCATACCCGTGGCAAAGACCGCTGCCTTGCCCGAGCCGGAGACGACGGTCGTGCCCGAGAAGACAGCGTTACTCGCCTCGATCAGTTCGCCCCGCTCCGGCTCAGTGCTGCGGTTCTGCGGGATTGACTCGCCGGTCAATGGCGCGTTATTGACCTTCAGCTCGTACTGCTCAAAGAGCCGCCCATCGGCTGGAACGCGATCGCCCTCAGCGAGCACAATGACATCGCCCACCACTACCTCGCGTGCGGGAATCTCCTGCTCCTGGTTACCCCTGATAACCCGTGCCACGGGCGCGAGCATCCGTTTCAGCGCCTCCGCGGCCTGTTCAGCCTTGTATTCCTGATAAAAGGTGAAGATCGCGTTGATGAAGATCACGGCCACAATCGCGATCCCCAGGTTCAAATTACCCTCGTTTGGCGAGAGGTACTCACCGAGAAAGGCGAGTCCACCGGCGACCCAGAGCAGGATGGCAAAGAAGTTGAAGAACTGCTTGAGGAACTTAATGTAAAGCGGGGTCCGCCGTTTCTCCTGGATCTCATTAGGACCGAAGGATCGGAACCGTTTCTGCACCTCCTCAGCTACCACGCCCTGGGGTGAGGATTCCAGCGCGGGAAAGACCGTTGCTATATCCGTCTCATGGACATCGTCTAACTGCTCCATCGATATCGCAGCTTCCTTCTATCCCTCCACAATCACTCCCGCGACTTCCAGAGCAAGAGGTTTGACGGCGTCCTTCGAATAATCTCTTCCATTTCGTTACGCCCCAGAAACTCCTTGACCACGTTTCGCATCAACGCTCGGACGAGCAGGAGGTCGAATTGACCAGCCATGGCCTCGTCAAGGATGCCATCAGTCGCGTTCTCACAGACCCGCACACGCACATCGGTCGGTATGTTGCCCGCATGGAGTTCGTTGGTAAAGGACGAGAGGTACGCTTCGCTTTCGCTGACGATCACTTCCATCTCCTCCTTACCATACGACCTACCCGGCTCTTTGGCACAGCGAAAGAGCGAGATAGTGAGCTCCAGACTGCGCGCGAGCAGGGAGATGAGAAAGAGTCGCTCATTGAAGTGATAATCACGGTTGGAGATCGGAACGAGCAGTTTGCGATGGTGCGTGATCGGTCGTGCCTTGACGATCCGTACGCCGATGACCGAGGCCTGAGCGTGCTTCATGAGCCGCTGGGCAAGGGTGCCGATGAAGAACCGGCCGTCCCGCTCGCCCCGGAGACCCGTGATGATAAGATCCATCTGCTTGTCTCGCACCAGCTTATTCACGCTACGCACCAGATCGGCCTCAACCGTGAGCTGCTCGGTTTCGAGCCCCTCATCACGTGCTCGCTGCTCAATTTCATCCACGTTCGCCTGGATCTCAGGATCACTGAACGCGGGAACAAAATATAATTTCGCGCCGGCTGCGCTTGCGATCAGAAGTGCGTAACTCGCCACGAATTTCGGCTCTATGCCCGAATCAACGATCATCACAATACGTTTATACATACATTACAGAAAACAAACTCGGTGTACATTATATACCTGACGATAGCACGCGATTGCAGGGCATGCGAAAAGGAAGACACTACTCCGCTCATTTTAGGTCGTGCTCATCGCGGATTTCGCCAAAAACCTCCTCTATTAAATCCTCCAGGGTCACGAGCCCGATTGGTTTCCCCAGCGGTGACTGGATCACCGCCATGTGCACCTTTGTTCGCTGCATCTCACGCAGCAAATCGTCCGCTTTCATCCCCGGTAGGATTCTGAGGAGATCACGCATCAAATCCGTCACCGGTGCGCTCTTCGGTTTCAGGAGCGCATCCTTAACGAGCACTACCCCTACGAGATCTGCTTTATCTGCCCGGTAGACCGGGAATCGCGAGTAGCCCGTCTCCGCGGAAATCTCGAGGAGATCCGCGACGGTACCTGACTCTGGAATGCTCACAATCTTCTCGAACGGCACGCGCACCTCTGTCACCTTCGTTTCGTCGAACTCAAAGATCTCCTCTACCAGCTTCTGCTCATCCTTCTGGATCGTGCCTTCGTAGACGCCGAGCGAGATCAGCGTCTTCACTTCATCCTCGGTCACCACCGCCCGCCTTCTTTGCTCCTTACCCAGCAGCTTGAGCAGAACGTCGGAAATGGCCGAAAACGCCTTCACAACTGGGAAAAAGATACGGTGCACCAGGTACAGCGGTCGGGCCACGCGGAATGCGAAAGCCTCGTTGTGGATCCCGTACGCTTTGGGGGTAGCCTCGCCAAAGATCACGATGATCAGGGTCATTACCGCTGTCGCGATCCCAACTCCGATGTTCCCCAGGAGCGCGGTGGCGACCGCACCCGCGAGAACTGAGGCGGTAATATTCGCCAGATTGTTTCCGATGACGATGGCACTGACGACCTCGTCCGGCTCTTCGAGTAAGTGCTCGAGCAGGAGCGCGTTCTTCTCACCCCGGACCGATTTCTCACGCACGTTTACGCGATTGACGGAGACAAAGGCCATCTCCGCAGCGGCGAAGAAGGAGGAGAGAATCACGAGGAGTGCGATAACGGGAATCACGAAGAGCATCGTCTCGTTCTTTCTTATAGCAAGTACTAAAAAATGCGTGAGAGTATTTGAATATGTAACCTGATACCTGTCAGCGTCCGATTTCCCGACCTGCGGTTAAAGTCGAAGGATACGCAACGATAACGCTCTGCGGGCTCCGCGCCGGGTCGCAGTAACAGGCATATGCCGTGAAGGCACGCAGATTTACTTCTTTACCTTGTCTTTTACTGATTTCAGTAGGTCGTCTTTTTTTTCCGCTGCTTTTTCGGTAGCTTCAGTACTAACTTCTTCCACTTCTTCCTTGAGTTTTCCCCCAACTTTTTTA
>JBNGDK010000018.1:0-34879 GCA_049975405.1 Candidatus Methanospirareceae archaeon | reverse complement strand
CGCCGCATCTCCTCCACCAGGATATCCACGGGAATGACACGGTTGGGCACCGCGGCGATCGCAATGCTGTGCGTTGCTTTTACCACGTCGCCGCCGTGGGTTACTGTCGCCTCAAGATAATATGTGCCCTGAGAGATTCCTGCGCAGGAAGAGCACGAGGGTAGTGTCTTGGTAAAGGCGAACGCATTCTCGCCAACAGTGAGGTTCGTCTTGCTCGAATAGGAGACGTATTTCACCCCCTTTCTGCTCAGCACGCCCTCCACCCGCACAAGTGCCCCGGACACGTTCTCCGGTGAATACACGGCTAAGGAAACGTTCATCACGTCTCTTGCTGAATAGAGATCCTTATCAGTCGTAAAGTCGGTGATCATGATCCCTTGCCCGACCGGCGGCGTAACGGCACCATATACCGGCGTGAGAACCGTCACGAGCACGAACGCCAGCAGTACCACGCGGATAGCACTTATACCTCTACCTCCGCTAGAGCTCTTCTTCATTTCTCGCGTGCACCCACCCCATCATCTTTTTATGCTGATATTTCAAATATTTTTGAAATAGTGGGGGCAAATATAAAAAGGGTGGTATAGGCGAGTGAGAGTAGATGGCGCAAAAGAAGAAAAGGAAATGGGTGGCGGATGCGGAAACGGAAGAAGAGCGAAGAGCAGGGATTGCCAGCTGCCTCTTTAGGCCTGCGGGGAAGAACCCGTACTATCTGTTCAGGGGTACGGATTCTATCGCGATAATCGACTTCGAAGAGTTGTGCGACCGAATTGATCTGTTCATGGAGGACGAAGCGGCGTGGATAGCGTCGTGGATTGAATATCTCGGCGATACCGAAACCGCGGATAAGATCAGAGCAGCACCGGCTGAGTTCAAGAGGATCATTACTGCACGGTACGAAGAGCTGCGTGGCTTGTAGCGTGAGGTCGTCAGCCACATGAAAAAAAGTATCGTACTGCTTGCGGAGGAGATCGAAGCGGTAAATAAACGGATCAACGGTCTCAGAAAGGTGAATTACCATGGAAGAGAAGCATAAAAAGTGGGATTATGGAGACGCGCAGGATACGCTGATGCGCTATTTTGAGCTGAAATTCCCACCGGTTGCCGTCAGCCTCATCAGGCATAAGGAACAGCTACCAGAGGGCGTGAAGGAGCTCGAGAAGCCGATGTTCTACTGCGCAATGGTGAAATACGCGATGCTCGGTAATGTCTTCTATGCGCGAGAGGCACTCCATGCCTGCAAGCGCGGTGCTGCTGCCTTAGGGCTCGGCGACATTCCCGACGAGGAGAAGTCGGGCGAATTCTACGTGAATAAAGCATCGTGCAGCAGTCGTGAAGCTGCGTGCCGGTTTTTAGACGCGTCTATCGGCCTCGAGGCCCGGAGTATTTATGCAACGCTCTTAGCTCCATTAGCGAAAACACCAGTAGAGCCTGATGTTATCCTCATAGAGGCGATTCCCCAGAGGGCGTTTGAGCTCATCCATGCCACTCTGTACGATGTTGGCGGAAGAACCGAGAGCTGGATTTCGGCCCCGAGACAGGTGTGTGCATACGCCACGGTAAGACCGTATTTAGCTGGCGAGCTGAACCTCACCATCGCCTGCGAGTCCGCGAGGATGGCGGCCCGTGCGGTTGGCTGCGAGTATCTCGATGAAACGGTGCTCGTGGGCTTGCCGACGGAGATGCTTCCTCGCGTACTCAAGAACCTGCCGAGGATCAGCTATGTGAAAGCACGGCTCGCTAAGGGTGGAGGAAGATGAGCGATAGGGAGGAGAAGGCTATGATGAGTAAGATGATGGAAACGTTCTTCTCAGACATGACAGCAGGAGATAAGCAAAAGATGATGGAGGGAATGATGTCCATGATGATGGGCGTCGATCAGGAGATGAAGATGCCGGGGATGCCACAAATGATGATTGAGATGATGCCCCGATGTCTAGGAATGATGCTTCCCAAAATGCCAAAAGGAAAGCGAATTGATTTTGTAGTGAAAATGGTTGTCACGTTGATGGAACAGGGATGTGTTGGAATGTCAGAGGAGGAGAGGAAGGATCTCGTGGCAAGGATAGTTGAAAAAGTAAAGACTTAGACCGGGTAGAAATGGTGTGAAACGTTACGAAAGTTTGGGGATGTATCATGAAACGAGAAAAAGGGATTAAAGCATATGTGAAGGATCGATACGCGAGGATTGCGTTTACAGAGGAATCTTGTTGCCCAGGTTGTGCTTGCTCTGCCAATCGTGTTCAACCGGCAGAGTCGATAGGGTACTCGGAACGAGAACTCAGCAGCGTGCCCGAGGGTGCCGTGCTGGGGTTGGGATGTGGCAATCCGACAGCACTAGCAGAACTACAGGAGGGTGAAACCGTTCTGGACCTTGGCCCAGGCGGGGGGCTGGATGTCTTCCTCGCAGCCCAAAAAGTTGGTGCTCAAGGGAAAGTCATTGGTGTTGACATGACGCCTGAGATGATTGAAAAGGCACGAGAAAATGCCAGGAAAGGCAACTACCAAAACGTTGAGTTCCGGCTCGGCGAAATAGAAAATTTGCCGGTCGAGGATAATTCTATTGACGTCATTATCAGCAACTGCGTCATCAATCTCTCACCGGATAAACTAGCCACGTTTAAGGAAGCATTTAGGGTCTTGAGGCAAAATGGCAGGCTCCTCATATCCGACGTGGTAACCGAAGGCAAGCTTCCCGAGGACGTCCGACGGAGCTTCGAAGCCTGGGCAGGCTGTATCGCCGGAGCTCTGGAGAAGCAGGAATATCTGGATACCATCAAGAAAGCTGGCTTTAGGGATGTTATGATAGTTGGCGAACACCGGTATAGCGTGCCTAACAGGGACGATAGACTTATCGGTAATCTCAGTAGCATCCAAGTACGGGCATACAAATGTTGAAGGTAAAGCCCCCGGACGAATATCCACCGGAAGAGGGCCGCTATCTGCGGGGGAATGATTACTCGCCCGTAGCCGTTTGCGCCATCTTGAATACGTTTGACTTTAAGATACCACAGCGTATCACAGACATCGTTCGGGGCTCGATCGAAGCCGGCGCTGCATTGGCCGGCACGCTCCAGACTGAGAACATCGGCATTGAGAAGATCGTTGCGAACGTGGTGGCCAATCCGAACATACGATATATCGTGCTCTGCGCCGTGGAGTCCCCGGGGCATCTCTGCGGCGAGGCTCTGATCGCGTTGCTGGAGCACGGCGTTGATGAGCAAAAGAAGATTATCGGCACTGAAGCGCTCACACCCTTCCTGTATAACCTGCCGATCGAATCGATCGAGCGGTTCAGGAAGCAGGTGAAGCTGATCAATCTCCTGAACGAAGGGAACCCGGATGAGATAAAAGCGGCGGTACGGGCCTGTTATCAAGAGGAGCCTACCGAGTTTCGAGGCTACCTGCTCTCTGATCCCGGTGCGTATCCCGAGCCGCCAATTGTGCAGCCACTAACGTGGCGGATAACCGAGCCCTGGAAGGTCGTTACGAAGGAGGAAGAGCGGCGACTGACGGAGATCAGGGAGAAAGCAGCAGCTGCGGGTAAAGCGGCTCAGCAGAGAACAAAGAAGGGGACTTACTGAGCCCGCCTTTCTATCGAACTTTTATATATCAAAGTATATCGATATGATAGGGGAGAGAAGCATGAGAAACGATAAAGAAAAAACCTTCTTCGGAAGAAGGCTCTTTGGCGGCCGCAGTGGCTGTTGCTGCGGTCCTGCGATCGTGAGCGTGCGGCAGATAGCCGTGGACGGTGTAGAAGTTGGCATAAAAGGCCTGGACGAGACCTTCGAGGAATACTATTATGCCGGAAAGAAGCCAGAGGATTTGACCGGTGACGAGCTGATCGAAGCGCTCGGAAGGCTGAATTACATTCCTGCGGGCAGTGCGGGTGCGTATAAAGAAGCCTTCTTGCGGGAGTATCGGAAGTATTACACGGGCAGGAAGAACTAGGGATGCGAAGACGGAACATATCCGAGTATATTGATATGACTAACTGCGAGCTCTGTGGCAAGGACGGTGTGGCGCTGCTTCGAGCAAACCATCGCGATCTTGGGATTATACTGATCTGTAGCGAGTGCTGGGAAGCTGAATGGCACAATTTACTTCCCTCTGGCGGCGGTTGTTCTTGCGGCTAGGTGATGGAGATGAGCGCAGAAGCAAAGGTACGGGAAGATGCGGCAGGAAGATTGAGAAGATTGCTTGGCGATGCAGATAAGGCGGAATGTGCACTGCAAAAACTTCGTTCGCTTTCAAAAACGACAGAAGGCGAGGATTTAGAAGCAGAGGCTGGTATCTTCAAAGCGATGGCGGACCCCTGTCGTCTTGCGATCTTGAACTGTTTACGAGAGGGTGAATTCTGTGTTTGCGAGATAATGGTTGCCTTGAATAAACCCCAGTCGTCCACCTCACATCATCTCGCTATTTTGAAGGATGCGGGATTGGTAAAGGAGCGAAAGGAGGGGAAGTGGTCGCATTACCGGCTATCGGACGGAGCGGTCATTGAGATGATGAATCAGGTGAAGTTGTTGAGGGAACGATAATATGTTTGAAGCTAATGTAATCACTGCTGGCCTGTTCTTCATCAAAATAGCAGGAGAATTAACCATCCTGTTCATCGGGATAACCTTTCTCGTTGGCTTGATTCAGGAGTATGTTCCCGCAAAGGCGGTAAAGAAGCGTTTGGAAGGGCGGGGAGCGGGTGTTGGAAATATGCTTGGAGCAGGATTTGGGGCTCTTACGCCGTTTTGCTCCTGCTCAACGATTCCCATTCTCCTCGGGATGCTTGAGGTCGGTATACCTTTTGGCATTACGATGTCGTTTTTAATCGCTTCACCCATATTAAATCCGATAATCGTGTCGTTATTTGCCGCACTGCTCGGGTGGAAGATCACAGCCATTTATGTGGTCCTTACTTTCTTCGCCGCGGTCGTTCTGGGCATAACGCTCGACCGGCTCGGATTTGCGAACCAGCTCAAATCTGTGGCTGTGGTCAGTAGGGAGGATATAACCGTTGCTACCGATGTTAAATCGAGAGTTACACGATCTGGGCGATTCGCATGGTCGTTGTTCGCACAGCTCATGCCCTATCTCCTCATCGGTGCTGCCATCGGCGCCTTAATTTATGGATTTCTTCCAGAAGGGTTTCTTGCAGGATTCGCAGGCGCAGAAAATCCATTTGCTGTTCCAGTTGCCGCGATCATCGGCGTTCCGATGTATATAAGGGCATCTACGCTTATTCCAATCGGTTTTGCACTCACGGAAAAAGGGATGAGCATCGGAGCTGTGATGGCCCTCGTTATCGGTGGTGCCGGGGCGAGTATTCCGGAGGTAATGCTACTCTCTGCGGCATTCAAAAAGAAGTTGCTTGTTGCATACCTGGTAACCATATTCGCAACGGCAACCATTATTGGATACCTCTTCAATCTTTTGGTGATGGTGTGACAAGTGTTAAAAGTAACGCCACCTGAGGAGTACCCTCCGGAGGAGGGGAGATACGCACGAGGGAATGACTATTCACCTGTTGCGGTATGTGTTATCCTCAGCACCTTTGATTTTAAAATCCCTGACGAGCTTGAAGAGCTGGTGATGGTGGCGTTAGATGCCGGTGCGGCTTTGGCCGGGATGCTCCAGACAGAGAACATCGGGATAGAGAAGATGGTCTGTAACCTGGTTGCGAACCCGAACATCAGATATCTGGCAGTCTGCGGCGAGGAGTCTCCAGGTCACCTGGTTGGTGATACTCATATTGCGTTAGCGAGAAACGGGGTGGATGAGAAGAAGAGAATAATCGGCGCTAAAGCACCTACTCCCTATTTGTATAACCTACCATTAGAAGTAATTGAGCGGTTCAGGCAACAGATAACCGTTTTAGACCTGGTAGACTGTATGGATAAGAGGGTAGTTTCAGAGGCGGTGAAGTGCTGTTACCAGGAGGAACCAGTGGATTTCTCATATAGTGAAAAGAGGTATAGGCTCTATGATCCCGGCGCGTTTGGAGAGCCGCTTCTGCATAAAATTATATGGAAGGTGAAGAAGCCCTGGCTGGCAAAGGGTGAAAGAAAACAGCCGACTTTAGCAATGAAGGATGTGCTGGAGGCACGGAGGAACCCGAAAAGACGGGGCATCATAAAATTTCTAAGCGGCGTTATGCAGGCGCAGAAAGCGGAGTTGAAGGATGTTTTCGCGCTTTCCGAGTGGGAATTGAACTTCCATCTCGAGATGCTGAAGCGAGGGGATTTCGTTGTTGTGTACGAAGATACGGTGATGATAACAGAAGAGGGTGAATATCTGGCAGAGATGCTGAAGGGTGAGCAGTGATAAAAATGAAACCAATAGACCACATTGATGTACAAGGACGTATTGAATACAATGAGGACGCTCCGGTCAAACACGACCTGCTCAAGACCGAATGGTTCAATGCCGTCCTGGTATCTCTGGAGGCAGGGCAGGAGATCCCGCCGCATCCCGAGCCCTACGCTGTCCTGTTCATCGTGCTTGACGGTGAGGGCACCGTAACCGTCGGTACTGAGCGCTACGAGGTCAAGCCGAAGCACGTGATCTTCGCTCCGCAGGGCAGCGTGCGGGGCATAGCACCACGCACACGCATGAGCCTCGTGGGTATCCAGCAGCCGCATTAAGCTTGCGGGACAGCCAATAAGAGATGAAACAGATCCTCAGTAACGATGTGGATCGAGCTGCAGGATGAGGGAGTGTGCAGATGGAAGCGCTAGACGTCAAGGATCTGAGCAAGAGTTTTAATGGGCTTACCGCCGTGGATCGCGTTACGTTTACCGTGCATCAGGGCGAGATCTTCGGCTTCCTCGGGCCCAATGGTGCGGGTAAGACGACCACGGTACGCATGCTCACCGGCGTGCTCACGCCGGATGCCGGCGAGGCTCGGGTACGGGGGCATGACCTCAAAACGGATGTGGTGAAGGCGAAGGCCGTACTGGGCGTGGTGCCCGAGACGGCGAATGCCTATGGTGATCTAACCGCCTGGGGCAACCTCATGCTCATCGCGTCGCTCTATGGCATCCCACGACGGGACGGTGAGCAGCGAGCAGCCAGCCTGCTCACGGAATTTGGGCTCTATGAGCGGCGAGCAAGCAAGGTGAAGGGCTTCTCAAAGGGGATGAAGCAGCGGCTCATGCTCGCAATGGCGCTCGTGAGTAACCCGGAGGTGCTCTTTCTCGACGAGCCGACGAGCGGCCTGGACGTTCAGAGCGCTCGAGCGATCAGGCAGAAGATACGGGCGCTCAAGGATGAGGGCCGGACGGTCTTCCTCACGTCCCATAACATGCAGGAGGTGAGCATGCTCTGCGATCGCGTGGGGATCATCAACCGCGGTCAGATGGTGGCCCTTGAGAGCCCCGAGATCTTGCGGCACCGGATCGGTGGTACGGTAACCGTCGAGTTCAGTTTCGACAAAACACCCAGCAGCACGCCACCCGGCGCCGAGCGCATAGGTGATGCCTACCGGCTGTATACCACCGAGCCGCACGAGGTGATCAGCTCGATCATGGACTTCGCCACACGTAACGGATTGAAGCTTATCAGCGTGAACGTTCAGTCTCCCTCGCTGGAGGACGTCTTCGTGAAACTAACGGGAGGCGCACCCGAATGAGTACGAAGGTCTGGGCGATCACCAAGAAGGACATCCAGCTCTACTACTTTAAGGGGCCCGTGGTCATCTTCGGCGTATTGTTCCCGCTCTTCCTCTTCCTCGCCTTCACCATCGGCCGCGACTTGCCCGCGGCGTTCCTCATACCCGGGCTCATGGCCATGACACTCTTCTTCACCGCTACCTCAGTCTCGCCGGTGATCATGCCGTGGGAGACGCAGATGAGGACGCTTGAGCGGCTCATCTCCTGCCCTATCTCCGTGCGAACCCTGATACTGGGCGATATCCTCGCCAGTTTCATCTTCGGCGTCTGCATCTCGGCCGTGCCCGTTGCCGTGGGCGTCGCGCTCGGTGTTGGCGTGCAGAGCCCGATCATCTTACTCGCAGCGATCCTCCTCGCCGCGTTCTGTTTCTCATCGCTTGGCTTGCTCTTCTCCACACCGCCGACGAGCCTGGTCTCGAACATCATGATGCTCTCCACGTTCGTGAAGTTCCCGGTGATCTTCATCAGCGGCATCTTCATCCCGGTGGAGCAGATGCCGGGCTGGGGTGTCGCGGTAGCCTCGCTCTCGCCACTGACCTATTTCACCGATCTGGCGCGATATGCATTGCAGGGCTATGCCTATTACCCGCTCTCCGTGGATTTCGCGGCTTTGCTCGCCTTTTCCGCATTCTTCCTGCTCCTCGCTCTGAAGCTGCATGAACGGGCACTGCCAAAACGGTTTTAACTGGATGTGAAGCTTCTTCACGCTCGCCCAGGGGTTCCTTCCTTCTCTCAATCATAGATAGGGTCACTGCAGGGATGATGCGTTGCCGAGGGGCAGGAAGGCGCTCCAGCTTTTTATGTAAGGATTTCAAATAATCTTGAAATACCGTTTGGGATGAAGAGCGGACGGCTCAAAGATATGAAGGGTAAACGCTTCCCGGGAGAGTGGTAAAAGAACAATGAGCGCATCAGAAGAGACTGAGACGGGAGTCGCAGCACACAAAAAGAAGCGGCCAGTAGCATGCAGTCACGGTTATATCTGCAACATTCCCGCTTCGTACGAGATTGCTCCGGAGACGTTAGAGCGGGTTAAAGAGGCGATAACACTAGATGTGGGCACACCCGTCGCGGTATTTAAAGCGCTTGCAGACCCGCTTCGGCTGCGGATCTTGAAGGCGTTGCGTGTCTCAGACCTCTGTGTCTGCGTCTTCGTGGAGCTCCTGGACTGTGAATACTCCCGGCTCTCGTACCATTTGAAGGTGCTGAAAGATGCCGGGCTTGTGGAGTACACGCAAGAGGGTAACTTTCTGATCTATCACCTCACGGAGTTCGGACGGGCAGTACTCGGCGGTGTTTGGCCGCGATTAAAAGCCAGGATAGCAGGAGGTGAGACGTGAGTAAGTATGGAGATAAAAATTCTGGGCCCCGGCTGCCCCAAATGCCGGACGGTGTACGCGAATGCGCAGCGTGCAATTGCGGAACTCAGCAGTGATGTGCGGCTGGAGAAGGTGGAGGATTTCGACGAGATACTGCGCTACGGTGTTATGATAACACCCGCGGTCGTTATCGACGGACGGGTACGGGCGAGCGGCAGAATACCGAGTAGGGAGGAACTGAAACAATGGCTTCAGGAATGACCGGCCCGTTCAAGCTAACCTGCGCGACCGGCATCATCCTGACCGGCGTGCTGCTCCTGCTCCTCGTCTGCGGCTGTATCGCGCCGGACTCGGAATCTGATAATGCCGCGAAGAACAACCCAACGACCACGGCAACACCCGCGCTCACCACGACACCTACCACTGCCAACGCGGTACCGGACACGATCAGGGTGATAAAATTCCAGCCCACGCGAGTCTGTCATTCGTGCCTGCTCCTCGGCAACTACGCGAAGGAGACGATCGAAGTATACTTCCCGGAAGAATACGCCGCGGGGAAAATCACCTACGAGACGGTGAACTACCAGGATCCTAAAAATGAGGATTTAGTATGGGAGTACGGGGTGACGGGCTCCTCGCTCTTCATTACGGTCGTACGCAACGGCAAAGAGGAAATACACTTTGCGAACGACATGTGGGGCCATATCGGCGATAAAGAGGAGTACATGACCGTCTTCAAAGCCAAGCTGGATGCGCTCATGGCAGGTGAGGAAGATGTTTGATGCTCTTTTCAACGATGTGATCGCGAATTCGGATTTTGTACTCCTCGTCGCGTTCCTGCTCGGCGTCATGACCTCTATCAGTCCCTGCCCGCTCGCCACTAATATCGCGGCCATCGCATATATTTCTCGTGACGTAAAGAATCCGCGTCACACGCCCTTTACAGGGCTCACGTACACGTTGGGCCGCATCGTCGCCTACTCGGTAATGGGTGTGGGTATCCTGGTGCTCGGCATGAATACGATTGCTCTTTCGCTTGCACTCCAGGGTATTCACGGCACGATCTTGGGCATGGTAATGATTGTTGCCGGACTGGTTATGATCGGACTGATCCGTCTTAACCTGACGCTTGGTGGCGGTGGTCTTACTGAGCGGCTTGGGCAGAAAGCCGCGAGTTTCGGCTTGGCCGGTGCATTCCTCCTTGGCGTGCTCTTCGCGCTCGCCTTCTGTCCTTACAGCGCCGTGCTGTTCTTCGGTGCGCTGATACCGCTCGGGCTCGCCTCTAACTCAGGACTCATTCTTCCTGCAATTTACGGGCTTGGAACAGGCATTCCCGTGCTCATCTTCTCCCTATTCTTCTTCCTCGGCGTGCAGGAAATGAACAGGCACGTTACGAACGTGTATAAGCTCGAACGGCTTTTACGCGAGGTAATAGGACTCCTCTTTGTGGCGCTTGGAGTATATCTCATCTGCGGATAGATCCCTTTGCGCCTGCACTCGTGCTTCTGTCCAAGCTGTATCAGCGCTTCTCAGCCGTTTAATGGTAATCCGCAGTGCCCGCTTTCACGCCCCCCCCCGTTACAATCTTTTTATATAACGATCGTTATAGTAGCAGGTGAAGAGCAATGATTGAGAAGGTGCGAGAAGTCATTGAGAAAGAGATCAAACCGCTCCTTATGATGGAAGGCGGTAGTATCGAACTGGTGGGTGTAGATGACGGTATCGTCAAAGTGAAGTTGCAGGGCGCCTGTGCGGGCTGCCCCATGAGTCAGTACACGCTCGTGAATTTCGTCGAGGCGACCCTCCGGGAGCAAATCCCCGAGGTTAAGGGCGTCGTCCGCGTACATGACTTCATGGGTGCGCAGTAAGCAGGTGCAGTTTTAAGGAGGGATAAGACATGGTTACATGTGAACTGTGCGGCACGGAAACTGAGGATCCTCTGAAGCTCTACGGACGTGAGGTCTGTCGCGAGTGCTATGCGTACTACAAGGGGCTCGAGGGACGTCGATGCGGGTGCTGCAGCTGCGGCTATTCTAAGTGAAGCCGAGCTGGCGCGATACGCGCGACAACTGAAGCTCCTCGGTGAGGCGGGTCAGAAACGGCTCAGAGCGGCAACGGTCACCATTGCCGGGGCTGGCGGACTCGGCTCGGTCTCAGCGGCGTATTTATCGGTTGCGGGAATCGGCCATATTCGGATCGTTGACGACGATGTGGTTGAGCTCAGCAATCTTAACCGCCAGATTCTGCACTGGGAGGACGATCTCGGGACGCAGAAAGTAGAATCGTTCCGGGCAAAGCTCTCCTGTATGAATCCTGCGGCTGTCGTGACGATCGTTACGCAGCGCATCGATGAGGAGACGGTTATCGAGATCGTGCGTGATTCAGATGCGATCGTGGACGCGCTCGACAATTTTCACACCCGGTACCTCCTCAACCGCGCTGCCCTGCAAACCGGAATCCCTTATTTCTACGGTGGCGTGCAGGGCTTCGAAGGTCAGGCGGCGACGATCGTCCCCGGAAAGACCGCGTGTTTGCGCTGTATATTTCCCGAAGCGTATCCCTCTGAGCCCGTGTCCGTAATCGGTCCCACCTGTGGGGTGATCGGGTCCATACAGGCAATAGAGGTCGTGAAATACCTGACAGGCGTGGGCGAGTTGCTGACCGATCGGCTCCTGGTCTGGGACGGTTTCGCGGCAACGCTCGAGAGCTTTGCAGTGGAACGAAATCCCGCATGTGTAGACTGCGCCGAGTTTTATTGCCGTGAACGCCCATGAAGAGAAGAGTAATGATACGGCAGAGCAAGTAACTAACCGGTAGAATGAACCTCAAGTCATGCCCCAAAGGCTATAAAAAAGGGACGCACCGCGCAGTCACCCCTGAAGAGACCATCGCGCGTGTGAACCCGAAGTTACCAGCGGCGGGTGTCACCCGTGTTGCGGACATTACCGGCCTCGACAGGATCGGCATACCGGTCTTCTCAAGCATACGACCGACCGCCGAGGGAGGCGCGATTTCTGTCTATAACGGCAAGGGAACAACCCCTGATGAAGCGCGTGTTTCCGCGATGATGGAAGCAATCGAGCGCTATTCAGCGGAAGTTGGCGCGCGCGAGTTGCTTATAGAAAGCTACACTGCATTGAGCAGGCGGGATAATGCGCTCGATCCCGAAACACTGATTCTCCCGCCCTACGTGCGAAGGGTTGCGGATCTCAGAATCCCATGGGTAGAAGGCTTTGATATGGTGCAGCAGGAATCGATCTTCGTGCCTGCGAATGCTGTATTCCACCCCCTGCCGCCGCGCTATGCACGATCACAGCTCTTTCGTACGAATACAAACGGGCTGGCTGGGGGGAATGAGCTGGAGGAGGCGATTTTTCACGGGCTGGCGGAAGTGATCGAGCGTGATGCCTGGTCGCTGGTCGAGATCGCCCAAACACCAGGACCTATGGTCGTGGACGTGGAGGGTGAGATTCGCGGTCTCATGGATAAATTCTCGGCTGCTGACGTTTCCGTGCTCCTCCGCGACATCACGGGTGAGATCGGAATTCCAACCTTTGCCGCTGTCTCGGACGATCCGATGCTGCAGGATCCTACCTTGCTCACCATAGGCATGGGAACGCATACGAATGCCGCCGTGGCGATGAGCCGAGCACTGACCGAGGTTGCACAGAGCAGGCTCACGCAGATTCATGGCGCACGTGAAGATACAGCCGCCGGCGACCTGCGACGGATCATGGGTTACGAGTGGATACGGAAGCAGAATCGGCACTGGTTTGCGGTTACTGAGACGGAGCGTTATGAGCGCGCGATGGCTTGCTCAGTTGAGAGCGATGATTTTCTCGTTGACCTTAAATATATGGTGGCGCAGTTACAAGCAGCGGGCTTTGAGCGCGTGATCGTGGTTAATTTGACACGTGAGGAGCTTGGCATGCCCGTAGTGCGCGTGATCGTGCCTGGTCTGGAGCTGTATGGTGTGGATAGCGACCGAATCGGGAGGAGATGTAGAAATGCGCGCAGGAAGCGTAGTCGTCTTCCTCGGCCCGAGTCTTGAGCGAGAGACGGCGCGGGCGATCCTGGATGCGGATTATCGCCCACCTGCGGCCCGCGGGGACATCGCTAAGGCTGTTCGTGAAGGCGCCCGGATTATCGTCTTGATTGACGGCGTCTTCTTTCAAGAGTGTGCCGTTGCCCATCGTGAGCTCCTCTTCGCACTCTCAAATGATGTGCGGGTAATCGGTGCGTCGAGTATGGGCGCATTGCGTGCTGCTGAACTCGATACACTGGGTATGGAGGGCGTTGGACTCGTTTATGAGCGATATAAACGCGGCGAGCTGGTCTCGGACGACGAAGTCGCATTACTGTTTGATCCCGAGACGTTCCAGCCACGATCAGAGCCGCTGGTAAATATACGATACAACCTCGAGCACGCCGCCGCGAAGGGCATTATCGATCAGAAGATGAAGGATGACCTGATTGCGATTGCGAGATCGCTGTATTATCCGGAACGTGACTTTGAGTCGCTCATCGCGCGTGCAGAAGCTGAACTGAACGCGGACTTGACGCGGTTGCGCGCCTTCCTGCAGAGCGAGCGGTGGGATGTGAAGCGCGAAGATGCAATCGAAGCGTTAAAAACGGTACGAGAAGAGATCGGCACGTAAAAAAAGCTCATGCTGCATCGCCGTAACTCAATCTATTTTCCGCCCTCTTCACCGTCGTGCTGGTAGTAAGTAGATCGGTGCACGATGCGCTTTACCGAGCGAGCATACCGAAATCGGCACGCGTGGACACAAACCCCCCCCACACAGCGAAGTACAGCGTTATGGAATATTAACAAGCTAACAACTGAGAGAGCCACTCCAAATCGGCCTGATACCAGGTTGGATCCGCAGTTATGTAAGACGTTTGCTTATACCCGGGCGACGCTTTTGATATGAATAGGCGAAGCCCACGCTGGGGTGTGCTGATAACAACGCCAGGTAATCCGCGAGATGGTCACATCTCAAGTGTGTTCTTGATAATTAGATACGGAGATACTTTATTCAAATAGAAACCTTTAAATAGAGCAACTATTTTTTCAGTCATTATGGCAAAATATAAATGCAAGTATTGTGGCGAAGTCTTTGATAAGCCCCTTGATTTAGCGCGGCATGTCAGGATGAAGCATAAGCGCGCGACGAAGCGAGCAAAGAAAGCGGCTGAAAAGGTAACACCGGCAGAGCAGACCAATAAGACCATTGAGGCAATTGGCATTTTGAAGGGTCTGCAGGTATCACCTAATCTGAGTGCCGATGAGAAAAAGCTATTAGGGGACGTAACGAAGACCTTTGAGGGACTCTTACCAAAGGGTACGTAAACCTACATCCAATTAACGGACTCAAGCAGCACAACTCAGTTCTTCCTATCTGGCTAGTGGACACGCTGCTTCTCCGGTTAACCGATCTTTTACCGTAGCGATCTCTTCCTCATAGCTCCGCGAGGATCGAACATCGCGGCACGGGGGTGCGGTAGGGCAGGATGGTTAGCAGCGTTTTCTACACGGTGATCAGTCCGAAAAATCCAAGAAGTGCGATAATCAAACCCAGTATCCCGAGTATGCCCAAATATTTTAGTTCCTCTTGCAGATACCGGAAATACGTAAAGAGACCAAACAGGCAGAAGTAAAA
This sequence comes from Candidatus Methanospirareceae archaeon, assembly GCA_049975405.1. Lineage (GTDB taxonomy): Archaea > Halobacteriota > Syntropharchaeia > Alkanophagales > Methanospirareceae > JACGMN01. The sequence continues at coordinate 20,230 of JBNGDK010000018.1, read as the reverse complement.
CAGCAACCAGGGTTCATGTAATTCAAACGCCAGAAAGCCTTGAAAGCCTAAGAAACCCAGGAAGCCCAGCCACCACATTCGCTTTTCCGGTTCCGGTTTTTTGCGCATATTCACGAGATGGTACCGCCACTAGTTAAATGAAGTAAGTTCCTTCCAAGCCACGACTGCGTCCTGTTTTCGCTTAACTGCTTCCTGGAGACGTGCTCCATCTGCGTGCCGTTCTGCAGATCGAGCCGCGAGCGGTGAGGCGCGAATAGGTGATCGAAGTTTTAACGTAGATGAGAAGATACTAGAAGACGATGCGAAAAAAGGCGCTCATTTTGCTCGGGTGTCCGGAACTCCCGATCCAGACAGGCATTGCACTGTACCTTGCCAGCAGGCTTACGGACGCGGGCCTGGAGGTGTCCGTTGCCGGAACACCCACTGCACTCCAGCTCCTCAAAGTCGCGGACCCGCACGGGTACTACGTGGACAAAAAGCACCTGCTCGAGTTGGATTCCTGCATCAAAGCGCTGGTGGAGAAGCGCATAGCCATCGATTTCTGTGCGGTGGTGGTGCATAACGATGCTGGCGTTTCTTATCTCGCTACCGTTCGCCACATCTCGGGGGCAAAACTCGTTGCACTCGTGCTCGGTCACGATGCTGAAGCGCTCGCCGCTGAGATTGACTGCGAGTGCGAGAAGCTCGTGGCAAAGGCGGTGCATAATCCACAGCCAGCTAAGCAGCACATAGACTCGCTCTTCAAGGAGACAGAACGATGGGCTGTATAGAATTAATGGACTATAAGATCCTGCAATCGCGGGTCTCGTTTAAAGAGTGCCGGGAATTCATCCTGAGTAATTACAAAGAGATCTACGAAGTAGAGCCCGGTTATCAACTGTTTGATGCGTATTTGATCGGCAATCCGCCGATTTTCGTGGGTGTGGAAGGCGATGACGTTATTTTCCCGTACGTGAAGCCCTGCCATGGCGCGTTCGTTCTGAAGATTAAAGGACCGGACGTGATCGAGCGGCTGAGAAGCGAACGAACGGCGAAGCGACAGTAACGGCGCGACAATCAGGTGCGGATGATGAAACAGTTACATCACCTCATTCGACGAGTCCGCACTTCGCTCCACCATTAAGCAGATGCCGTTGGCGGCCTTGAGCGCGGAGGCCCGGGACGATCGTAATCGTTCCACCACACCCGAACGGGTGGGATCCTAAATCCCGGTTTACGACATGTTGGTCGGCCTGTGGCCCATCCATCCGCACGTGTGCATTCACAAGTGCACCCACAAGGGACGTGAGGTTCTCTCCACCCCTGCTGTTCATTCCAGCAATACCAATCCGAACAGGATAACGGGTTGCTCGGGCGAGGTGAGCACCTCAACCTCATAGCCGGCGCGCCGCACGGTGGCGAACGCGTCGATCCCGCAGGCCTCCATCGAGGGCCGCATCCGGTCCTGGTGCAGGCAAAAGCGCTTCGTCGCATGATCCAGCCGAACGTCCGACCGTTCTGGCAGGCAATCGTCGCAATAGGAGCAGGGGAGCCCACCCAGCGCAAAGGCCTTGTAATACCCGGCCAGGAAGGCCTCGCGCTCGAGCGCAAAGATCGTATCATGGAGATGCTTGATCGAATCCCATAAGTGATGGTGGATGCTTGATGGGGGCACACTGCGGTTCGGGATGGCTTCCACGCGCACGACGATCGCGCGCTCATAGCACTGCACCAGCTTCCGCGTCTCCTCGACCGCAGGCGTATAGGGCGGGCAGCCCAGATGCTTGCCATAGGCCTTGCAGCCGTATCTGCACTTCCAGCGCACCCATTCTGCCACCTCGATCTCACGCGCGTGAATGAGCTTGAAATCTTGATGGATCACGCTCAGATCGACCAGAAGACTGCTCAAATCCTTTTTCATCCGCTTCGCCCTCCAACGCGCTCCACACGTAACGCATGCGGAACTACTGGTAATACGGTCCGGGCCCTTATCTTATTTATTAGTCCTTGATCACGTTCTCAGACCAGCATGAGGGGCATACGACCTTCTCGCCCAGCGAATCGAACTTGTTGCCGCAGTCGTTGCACTTGTAGCGTTCGAGTTTGAACTGCTCAATATCGAGGTTGAAATCGCCTCCACCTGCACTACACATAGCACACACCTCGCTCTTTTCTCTGCGACTATATAACAATTGTTATAGTTAAAAGCTATGGGTGCAGGGAGTAGGGTGTGATTCACTTCGTCCCTTATGGTTTCACAGAATTTCCAGCAAGAAGTAGGCACCGACGAGGATGAGAATGAGCCCGCATGCTCTGTTGATGTAGGGTATCAGCGCGCGAATCCGCTCTAAAAGCTTCATCTTTGCCGTGCCCACGATCACGCTGAGCACCAGCATCATGCACCCCATGCCGAGTGAGAATGCGAGAAAGACAATGAATGCTTCCAGTGCGCCGCCCGCGGCCAGGCCGGCGAAGATGAGCGCGATGAAGATGGGCGCTTGACACCCCATAGCAGCCAGCCCGTAGCCCACCCCATACAAGAAGAGTCCTGAGTATCGCGCGCCGCCACCGAATTTCGCGGAAGAAGCTGTGAGCAGCGAACCGAAGCGTGTGAAGAGCTCTGACTTACCAAAGAGCATCACCACGCCCAGGAGTATGATCGCAATGCCAACGACGGGCGCAAAATACGAGACATACGATTTCACGGCGACGCCACCGAGCGCGACTGCACCGCCGATTACGGCAAAGATGCCATTGATGCCGGTTGCTGCAGCTAACCCCGCCTTCACTGAGCCGCTGAACGTAGGGCCACCCTCGTAGCGGCCCAGATAGTACGAGATGTAGCCGGGCATGAGGGGGAAGGCGCAGGGCGAGAAGAAGCTGAACAGCCCGGTTAAAAACGCAAGCACGAGCAACCCCCAAACGGTCGCAGGCTCTGCCTCTTCCTCTGGTTCGGTCTCATCAGGCGCTTCACCGTCGCCTGCGTACGCGCGGTCAACTTCTGCCACGAACTCTGCGGCCGTCATGGCCTCCGCTGTGTTGAGCGTTATGTATCCCGCCGGATCGATCACCACAAAGGTAGGAAGGGCAAAGTTCCGGTAGTTAGTCCAGATGTGATCGGTGTCGCGTGCAAAGAGCCATTCTGCGCCATACGTCTCCTTGAACTCGCGTAACATCTCGTTCGTCTCTGTTGGATCCACCGAGATCGTTATGATCACGACCTCAGGACGTGCCTCGTGCACCTGCACGAGCTCCGACATTTCCTCTTTGCAGACCGGACACCAGGTCGCCATCAAGTCCAGGAGCACGACCTTACCGCGAAAATCATTGAGACTGAAAGCTGCACCATCGATGCTCGTCAGGTTGAAGCCTGGCGCTTTGCCGTATGCTGTTTCTGCAGCGGACGGCAGCACCGCGATACTGAGCCCGAGCAGCACGATTATCAGCATGAGCGGAAAGACATCCGGCCTTACTTTCCGCCGCATACTGCTCTTCCTGATACGTTCTCGCGTCCGAACTCCAGAGATAGCCCGATCACACACGAGATCCTCCACCGTCTCACGGAAATACATAGGTTCTAGAGGTTATTTAACAGCAAAGCTATGCGAGTCTATTCCTTTTAGGGAGAATTAACCATTGTTATAATATAAGGATTGAGAGAACGAGGTGAAGGAGATGGGCGAGGAGTTAGAGGCACTGGTGAAACGGATCGCGGCGAAAGATCTGCGCGAGGCGGCGAAGAAGCGCGGGATAAAGACCGCGTGTGTGAAGAAGATCGATCTCGCGAAGCAACTGCCGCGTGAGGTTCTGGATGAGCTGAGCTCACAGCAATGAGCACGGAGTTCTGTGTGCTCCTCTGTACGGCGAGTGAGGGGGAGTCTGAACACCTAGCGAAGCTGCTCGTGGAGGAACGCCTGGCCGCCTGCGTGAACGTTACCGGTGTCCGCTCGTATTATCGCTGGAAGGGCGAGCTGTGCGCGGATACAGAGTGCTTACTCATTATAAAGAGCGCGAAGAGCAAGATAGAGCGCATAATAGCGCGAATCAAGGAAGTGCACAGCTACGAGGCGCCGGAGATATTGGTACTGCCAATTGTAGCGGGCTCTGAGCAGTACCTGGAGTGGGTTGAGCGCGCGGTTTCGTGAATGAAGCGGTTGCTGAAGAGCTCATCCGGTGGGTTCCGAGCAGCACCGAACCCTTAATCTATTCCGAATCGCTACTACTACCGTAACAGGAGAGGCAAAGTGATGATCCACGTGGGCGTGCACGTCTCAATCGCAGGCTCGATCGACAAGGCGGTGGATCGGGCGCAGGAGAAGGGCTGCGATACCTTCCAGATCTTCTCACGCAACCCCCGTGGGTGGAAGATCAAGCCGCTGAGCGATGAGGAAGCCAGCCGTTTTGTGGATAAGCTCGAGAAATCGGGTATATACCCACCGGTTGATCACATGCCGTACCTGCCCAATCTCGCCGCACCGCCCGGCGAGGTCTATGACAAGTCTATAGAAGCGCTCACCGCAGAATTGCAGCGGTGCGGTGAACTTCAAATCCCGTATCTCGTCACCCATCTTGGCAGTCACAAAGGCGCGGGTGAAGAGGCAGGACTGCACCAAATCGTCTCGGCGATTAACACCGCGTTCAGTGCGGTTGAGAATAGCGTCATGTTACTCCTTGAGAATACCGCGGACACCAAGAACAGCATGGGCGGCACCTTCGAGCACATACGCCGGATCTTCGATCAGATCGAGCAGAAGGACCGGATCGGCATCTGCTTCGATACCTGTCACGCTTTTGTTGCCGGCTACGAGCTGCGAACCGAAGCGAGCCTGGAGGAAACGCTGCGGCACTTCGATGACGTTTTAGGACTTGAACAGCTCACACTCATCCATCTCAACGATGCTAAGGGCGGGCTCGGCTCCAAATTAGATCGGCACGAGCATATCGGGCTCGGGTATATCGGTGAGGACGGGTTTCGGGTGATCCTGCACGACAAACGGATCACGAAGCGCCCGATAATCCTCGAGACGCCGGTTGATGACCGCCGGGGAGACGTTGAGAATCTACAGAAAGTAAGAGAGCTTGCTGCCCACTGATGCACGCAAGGTCCGCTCTAATATCGCACTGTAAACGCTAACAGCCGCTATTTATTACAAGTATTATTCACGATTATTTTCTTAAAAATATCTAAAAATAACCGTCACGTGGCGGTATTAAAAGAACATACTTATGAGCTTTTCATAACTATTCATACTTTTTATTTTAAGTTATTAACCAGCTAAATGAAGATAGTTCTGACTGTTTAATAAGGATATAAATGAGATTTTAATATTTTCTCTTAACTATTAATCTTGATTCTCAACTACTGTATTTATATAGTGTGCTAATTGTCATGCAGGAGGTATCTCAAAAGCTAAGATGGAAGAACTGATAGGAAAGATAGCAAAGAGACCGCTGACTGCAGTGATAGTAGGAGCGCTCATGGCAGGTGCCTCTCTGTGTGCACTGGTACCGGGCGCGTTGGCGGGCGATCCGAGCGGTGCAAGCACCAACATGGGCGATCTGGAGGGTTTGAAGACCGCGATCAACTTCACCTGGGTGCTCGTCTCGGCGTTTCTCGTCTTCTTCATGCAAGCAGGATTTGCGCTCGTTGGGGTCGGTGCGATCAGGACGAAGAATACCGTGAACTATCTCGCAAAGAGCTACATGGACTTCTCACTCGGCGCTATCTTCTTTCTGGTCGTGGGTTTTGCGTTGATGTTCGGCGGGAGCGGAGCTGCGCCTGGCCTGGAGCGTGGAAACGCCCTTATCGGGTACAGCGGTTGGCTTCTTGCTGGAGAAGCGTACGATGTGACCACCAGCATGGTCTGGCTCTTTCAGGCCATGTTCGCGGCAACTGCGGCGACGATCGTGGCCGGTGCGATGGCTGGCCGGACAAAGTTCCAGGCATATCTCGTTTACACTGTGCTCGTGACCGCGGTAATCTATCCAATCTATGGGCACTGGGTCTGGGGTGGTGGCTGGCTCTCAACACTCCCCTATGGCGCGGGCGCCAGAGACTTTGCCGGGTCGGGCGTGGTGCACGCCGTTGGCGGCTTCGTCGCTCTGGCTGGTGCGTACCTCGTGGGCCCTCGAACCGGCAAATTCAGGACGAACGGAACTCCAGTAGCCATACCGGGACACAATGTCACCTACATCGTTCTGGGCACCTTCGTCCTCTTCTTCGGCTGGTTCGGGTTCAACCCGGGCAGCACGCTCGCAGCTACTGATCTGCGGATAGCCATGATCGCGGTGAACACCTTCTTAGCGGGCGCTGCGGGTGCCGTCGTAGCCTGTTATATTACCTTCTTCAGAACGGGAAAGGCGAACATCTTCCTTATCTGTAACGGGTCATTAGCAGGACTCGTCGCCATCACTGCGCCTTGCGCCTACGTGCCACCATGGGCCGCGGTGCTCATCGGTGCGATCGCGGGCATACTGGTAATGGCGAGTATATGGTTCGTGGAGTGGGTGCTGAAGATCGACGATCCGGTCGGCGCTGTCTCGGTGCACGGCGTCAACGGCCTCTGGGGGCTGCTCGCAGTCGGCATCTTCGCAGATGGCACCTACGGCGGTGTGAGCGGTCTTATCGCCGGCAACACCGGGCAGTTCGTGGCGCAAGCGATCAGCGCAGCAGTGGTAGTCCTCTGGGCATTCGGGCTCGGGCTACTCATATTCGCAGTCATAAAGTACGCGATAGGACTGCGGGTATCAAAAGAAGAGGAAGTGGTAGGCCTGGATATCAGTGAGCACGGCACACCGAGCTATCCGGGGCCGATGGACAGCTGGAGGTGAGCGATAATGAAAAAGATAGAAGCGATCATACGGGAAGAGAAGCTCGATGAGGTCAAGTCGGCGCTCGAGAAGATCGGTATCACGGGGTTGAACGTAGCGGAAGTGAAAGGCCGCGGCCAGCAGAAAGGGGTAAAACTACAATGGCGTGCTACGTCATACACGGTGGACATGCTCCCGAAGCTCAAGCTGAATGTCGTGGTCAAGGACAAGGATGTCAAGCCGGCCGTGAAGGTCATCCGAGAGAGCGCGTACACGGGTAATTTCGGCGATGGCATGATCTTTATAATGCCGATCGAGGAAGTTATCCGGGTGAGAACGGGCGAGCAAGGCGAGGAAGCGTTGTGAGCGGGCATTCGCCCGCTCTTTTTTTTAGTATTTATTATCATGAAGGATGCGCTTAAACCGCAACCGTTGCTTTACAGACAGCGGTGAGAAGGCACGGGTAAAAAGTGCAAGCTAAACCTCCCAGCATTCTTCTTACTCGTGGTCACAATTCCACGAATAAAAGATGCTGATTCAGTGTACTTTAAAGTCTAAGGAACTGAAAATAAACGAGAAAAAAGCACAAATGAGCAGTAGAGTAAACTCAGTATCACACTTTATCAGTTCATAACTATTCATAATTATTGTGATAGTTACCCAAAAGGCGTGCAGACTATTCATGTTTTAGAGTGCGTAAGATATCATCTTAACTTTTATGCTGGGTTCTCAAATACCCTTTAAAAGGGCATTTAACTACCAGAGAATAAAAGGAGTAAGAAAGTGAGATGGGCAGCGTAAACGTATCGCTAAGACGAAATGCTACAGTAGTATCGGTCAGGCTTGCCGTCCCGGAAACGCCATCGAGATTGCACTCAGGAAAGTGGGGAGTGGGTTACGACCCGGGCATGTCCACGGAGGGAGGTGAAACAGGGTAAACATGCTGGACAGTGGAGATACGACGTGGATACTCGTTTCGACCGCTTTAGTGATGTTGATGACCCCGGGTGTCGGCCGATTCTATGGTGGGATGGTCCGGAAGAAAAAGGTCATCGCAATGCTTTCACGCTCGTTTGTAGCGCTCGCGTTGATCAGTATTCGATTGAACTGAACCTGCGCGGGAAGCCTGTGGAGACACCCCTTGCCACGTTTTTATCTGCGCATACCTGAGTAGAAGCGAAAAGATACTGTAAGCAAGGAGAGATAATGCCAAAAGACGACGAGATCGTGAACGTGCTGCTCATCGGCTCGGGCCCGATACAGATCGGCCAGGCCGCGGAATTCGATTTCTCCGGCTCGCAGGCCTGTCGTGCGTTACGGGAAGAGGGTGTTGAGGTGGTGCTCGTGAATTCCAATCCCGCAACGATCATGACCGACTTCGAGATGGCGGACGTGATCTACATCGAGCCGCTGGTGGCCGATGTGGTGGCGAAGATCATCGAGAAGGAGCGCCCGGACGGCATCGTGGCGGGCCTCGGCGGGCAAACGGGTTTGAATCTTACCGCAGAGCTTGCCGAGGCGGGCGTATTGGCCAGATACAACGTACGGCTGCTGGGCACGCCACTGGACGCCATTTATAACGCGGAAGATCGCGAACGGTTCAAGCAGACCATGGAACGGATTAACGAACCTGTCCCGCGTGGGTTCACGGTTACCGCGGTCGAAGAGGCCGATCACGTGGCTGCAGAAATCGGACTGCCACTCGTTGTGCGACCGTCCTATACCCTCGGGGGTACCGGAGGGGGGGTTGCACGGACATTAGATGAGTTACAAGAGATCGTCTCCTACGGGCTCCAGGTCTCACGAATCCATCAGGTCCTTCTGGAAGAGAGCGTGCTGGGCTGGAAGGAGATCGAGTATGAGGTGATGCGCGACGCGAAGGACACCTGTATCACGATCTGTAACATGGAGAATCTCGACCCTATTGGCATTCACACCGGGGAATCGATCGTGGTCACACCATCCCAGACCTTGACGGATGCGGAGCACCAGATGCTGCGTACCGCCGCCATCAGGATCATACGCGCATTGAAGGTTGAGGGCGGCTGCAACATCCAATTCGCCCTGAAGGGGGGCGAGTACCGCGTGATCGAAGTCAACCCCCGGGTATCTCGATCTTCGGCGCTCGCGTCGAAGGCGACGGGCTACCCCATCGCACGGGTTGCGGCAAAGATCGCGATCGGGCTCCAGCTCGATGAGATACGAAACGACGTCACGAAAGAGACGCCAGCGTCTTTCGAGCCCGCCATCGACTACGTGGTGGTCAAGATCCCGCGCTGGCCCTTTGATAAGTTCCCGACTGCGGACAGAACGTTGACGACCGCGATGAAGAGCACCGGCGAGGTCATGGCCATCGGGCGAACGTTCGAGGAGGCGCTGCAGAAAGCGCTTCGATCACTGGAGATAGATAAGGGCTTTGGCTACGGCTATGATGCATGGTCTGATGCCGACTTGTTGCATCTGCTGGAAACGCCGACGGACGATCGGCTCTTCGCGATCTACGAGGCGCTGAAACGGGGCTTCCATGAACAGGAAATAGCAGACCTGAGCGGTATCGACCCGTTCTTTATTAAGAAGATCGCTACCATAGCACGCTTCGAGCTGACGTTACAGCACGACCTTGAAGGCAATCTGCGAGGTGCGAAACGCTTGGGCTTCTCAGATGAGCAGATCGCAGCACTCACGGGCAGAACCCGGGCGGAGATAAGCGATCTGAGGCGGGCACAGGGTATACTCCCCACGTATAAGATGGTGGACACGTGCGCGGCGGAATTCGAGGCACAGACGCCCTATTTTTACGCCAGCTACGAGACAGAATGTGAGCTGACACCCTCGACACGGCGGAAAGCGCTGATCATCGGCTCGGGTCCGATCAGGATTGGCCAGGGGATCGAGTTCGATTACTGCACCGTGCACGCGATAAAGGCGCTGAAGGAGGAGGGCGTTGAAGCGCACATCATCAACAATAATCCAGAGACTGTATCAACGGATTACGATACCTCAGATACGCTCTTCTTCGAGCCCCTGACGCTTGAGGACGTGATGAACGTGATCGAGAAGGAGCGGTATGAGGGCGTGATGGTCCAGTTCGGGGGCCAGACCTCAATAAATCTTGCCGTGCCACTGAAACGGGAGCTCGAACGGATCGGCTCGTCAACGACTGTTCTGGGCACCGATCCCGAGCAGATCGATGCGGCCGAAGATAGAGAGCGGTTCAGTAAAGTACTCCTGCAACTGGGCATCCCGCAGGCTGAGAGTGGCTATGCGACCTCCACGGAGCAAGCACAGGAGATCGCAACAGGCATCGGGTACCCCGTGCTCGTTCGCCCCTCGTACGTGCTCGGCGGGCGGGCGATGCAGATTGTGCATGACCGTCAGGATCTGTTGAAGTATATACGCGAGGCGGTCAGGGTCTCAAAGGATAAACCGGTGCTCATCGACAAATTCCTGGATAAAGCCGTTGAGGTGGACGTTGACGCGGTTTGCGACGGCGAGGAGGTGCTCATCGGTGCGATCATGGAGCATATAGAAGAAGCGGGCGTGCACTCCGGCGATTCGACCTGCGTTATTCCACCCCAATCACTGTCACCGGCTGTACGTGAGACGATAAGGGACTATACGACACGAATCGCGCTCTCATTACAGGTGAAAGGGCTGCTGAATCTGCAGCTAGCGGTAAAAGACGGTACCGTCTACGTTCTGGAGGTGAACCCGCGCTCGAGCAGAACGATCCCGTATGTCGCGAAGGCAACGGGTATCCCGCTCGCGAAACTGGCCGCGAAAGTGATGCTGGGGCACAAGCTGCGTGAGTTCGAGACGATAGTCAGGGAATTCGAGCACGTCGCTGTGAAGGAGGTCGTTCTCCCGTTTGCGAAGTTCAGAGGCGTTGATAGTATCCTCGGCCCGGAGATGAAGAGCACGGGCGAGGTCATGGGCATCGCTGACAGCTTTGCCACCGCGTTTTACAAGGCAGAGCTTGCCGCGGGCAACCCGTTGCCTGCGGAGAGCAAGGGCACGGTCTTCATCTCGGTCTGCTATTCGGATAAGGATGAGATCGTGGCCGTAGCACGTACGCTACAGGAAACGGGGCTCGTGATCGTGGGCACTGCGGGCACGGTCGAGTATCTGCGGCAGCGGGGGATCGAGGCAGGACGATTGCAGAAGATTCAGCACGGCTCGCCGAATGTGGTGGAGCTGATGCACGCGCGGGCGGTCAACCTGGTAATCAATACACCGACCGATAAACAATCGTATAAGGACGGGTACCTGATTCGACGGAGCTGTATCGATTTGGGGATTCCGTATATCACCACGATGCCAGCGGCGAAAGCAGCGGCAGCAGCCATTCGGAAGATGCACGCGCACGGTGGTGAGCTGGCGGTGAAGTCGGTCAACGAGTATTTTGCGACGGGGGTTGGAACATGAAGGCGATTCTTGCGCTCGAGGATGGAACGGTAGTAGAAGGCAGGGGGTTTGGCGCGGCGGGGACCGCGATTGGCGAGCTGGTCTTTGCAACGCCCTTTACGGGCTATGAAGAGGCGCTGACCGATCCTTCGTATAAAGGCCAGATCCTGATGCTCACCTACCCACTCATCGGGAACTATGGTGTAAGCGGGGCGAACTTCCAGTCGGATGGCATTAAAGTAGAGGGTTTTGTGGTACGAGAGCAGTGCGACGCGCCCTCGCATTACCAGAGCACGCGCAGTCTCACAGAATTTCTGGAAGCCGAGGGTGTGCCGGGGATCAGCGAGCTCGATACGCGGATGCTAACACGCAAGATCCGCGACTACGGCACCATGAAAGCATGCTTGCAGGTTGGCAGCACGGTGGAGCGTGAAGATGTACTGGAACGTGCACGAACGCAACCGGACATCTCGGAACGCGACCTGATCGCTGAAGTATCCTGTCAGCACGCGTACGAGATAGCGGGAAAAGCAGGTGCGAAACGGATCGCGGTGCTCGATCTGGGCATCAAGCGCAGCATCCTGAAGAATCTAACGAAGCGGAACTGGAACGTTTCCGTGTTCCCGGCGACCGCGAGTGAATCTGAGATCCGGGCGGTGGAACCTGACGCTCTGCTACTCTCCAACGGGCCGGGCGATCCCAAGCGCGGCGAGCATGCGATGCAGCTCGTCAAGTCGTTCCTGGGCGAGCTGCCGATCTTCGGGATTTGCCTGGGGTTGCAGATCGTTGCGCTCGCACTCGGCTGTGATACGTATAAGCTGAAATTCGGGCACCGAGGCGCGAACCAGCCGGTGAAAGATCTCACCTCCGGCCATGTATACATCACCGCACAGAATCACGGCTTTGCCGTGGATGAAGACTCACTCGAGGGGCACGCAGAACTCACCCAGATCAATGCGAACGATAACACGGTGGAGGGCTTTGAGAACGAGTATCTCGGTCTGAAGTGCGTGCAATACCATCCCGAGGCGAGTCCGGGCCCCGGGGATACCGAGCAGAGCTTCTTTGAGACGCTGAGCAGCTATACCACCTAAGGTAACCGTAATTTTACGCGCTTAAAGGACCCGCTAACAAGAAACAATGTCGCTGAAGATCGGTGTAATCGCAATCCAGGGTAACGTCGCAGAGCACGTCAGTGCGTTCGAGAAGGCGTTAGCCGAGCGCGGAGAGCGTGGCGAGGTGGTATGGATAAAGCACCAGGGGATGGTTGCGAATTGCGACGCGCTGGCGATCCCGGGCGGCGAGAGCACGACCATCGGTCGGCTCATGCAGCGTGAGGGTATCTTTGAGGAGCTTGTGTTGGCAGTCGAGGTGCACGATATCCCGATCCTGGGCACCTGCGCGGGTCTCGTGCTGCTGGCGAGTGGGGGCGATGATGAAGTTACACGAACCGGTCAGCCACTGCTCAGCTTGATGGATATCACCGTGAAGCGGAACGCATTTGGACGTCAGCGGGAATCGTTTGAGATGCTACTCCCACTGAGTATCTTCGAGGAGCCGTTTCCCGCGGTCTTCATCCGGGCGCCCGCAATCACCCGCACGGGCGAAGACGTAGAGATTTTAGCAACAGTCGAGGAGCAGATCGTCGCCGCGCAGCAGGGGAAACTACTTGCACTCGCGTTCCATCCGGAGCTCACAGAAGACCGAAGGATCCATCACTATTTCCTTGACCTTGTGTAACGAGCGCACGCAACGGAAGCGGATGGTATTATAAACACGGTTGTTGGGGATATAATGAGCCTGCGGAGACAAGAGGAGCACGATCCTCTTTTTTAGCTTCATCTTTTCTCTTTTGACGCCTCCTGCAAAACCTTCACCCGGAGTTTGGCGAAGTCCTCCTTTATCTCTACGGTGAACCCCATACCGCGGAACGTCTCCTCCAGGAGCGTCTTGACGAACCTCTTGAGCACATCCGAGCTGAGTATCAGGGTGTAATCGTTCTGAGATACCTGGTTCAGGGTGTAGTAATTGCAGGCCTCGAGCCGTTTGAGCACATCCTCGACACCATACGATTTGTGCTTGAAGAACTCGGCATGCGCCTCATAGATCGGCTTGTTCAAGTCCCAGAACTGCTCCTTATCCGGATGCGACTCCATGAACCTGAGGAAGAGAAGCCAGTGATCAATATCCACGATCACGTGCTCGCCGACCTTCAGCATCTCAGCATGCGTGTACATCTTCTTGTCCTCCATGGACTCGATGAGCACGCGATATTTGCTGTAAAACTTCACTGCCTGGCGTATGAGCTCGCTCTGTGAGACCCCCTGCTCCTCCTGCAGCTTCTTGAACATCTTGAAGGTCTCGGCATCCATCGCCACCGTGATTCGCTCTGGTGCGGTCATTTCCTTACTAACTATTTTCCGTCCAGCTAGATAATGGTATTCATACTTTTTCTGAAGACGGCTTAATTACGCTTAAAAATTCTCAAATACCGATATTAATGCTCCGTTCTAAAATACAACTGAGAAGAAAATGGCACTAACGAAACGAGGAACTGCTGAGGTTCAAACTGACCAGAGAGACTTCCCGATCTGCTGCTATTGCGGCGCCTGTGCAGCATTCGTGCCGGAGTTTGAGAAGTATCGAGACGAAGAGAGGGTGTACGAAAAGGGCTGTGGGGGTACAACATCGAAAGGGTTCTGTTTCAGTTTTTGCCCTCGCTCGTTCGCTGCCTGCCGGTTGTGTGAGGAGGAATGCCCGCGGCTGGAATACGGCGTCTGTGATTTCAGTCCCGCCACATCCTCACCGGAGCGGCGAATCCTTGGCTATTACTCCGATATCATTCGTGCACGGGCAACTGAAGCGAGCATTCGGGGGATGGGCAAGGACGGTGGTGTCATTACTGCTGTGCTCTACGAGGCGTTACGAAGCGGTTATATTGACGCCGCGGTGGTGGCGACGCGAACTGCGGACTGGCGAGCTGTACCCTTCGTCGCGACCACACCAGAAGCAGTGCTCCTCGGGCGCGGCCCGAAATATACTGCCTGCCCGTCCGTTCAGGGCGTCTGGGACGCGATCGATCGCGGCTACGAGCGGATCGCGATGGTGGGTACCGGGTGTAACATCGAGGCGGTGCGCAGGCTGCAGGCACTCCGTGATCCTGCTCTGGAATTAGACCGGGTGAAGCTCTTGATCGGGGTCTTCAGCACTGAAACGTTCTGGCATCGTGAGCTGGTTCGCTATCTCGCAGAGGAGGAAGGCGTTGATATCCGAACTGTGGAGCGCTTTTTCGTCGCGCAGGGGAGGTTCACGGTGGTTGCCCGGGACAGAGAGATCAGTATCCCGCTCAGGAACTTTGAGCGCTGCACCCGCGATACCTGCAAGATCTGTGAAGATGCTTCGTCGCAACTCGCGGATATCTCTGCGGGCTCGGTGGGCTCGCCTGATGGCTGGACGACGGTGATCATTCGCACCGAGACAGGCAAGGAGCTTGTCTGCGCGGCCGCGCTGGCAGGGGCGATAGAAACGAGACGGCTCACCGCGGACGAGATAGAGGAGGTCGAGCAGTTCGCGTTCAAGAAGAAGACGCGAAATTACGGGCGGATACGGGACCAGATGGAGATTTGTGCTGCATGTCTAACAAATCCATTCCCGTTCACCCTGCAAAATCGAGGAGGTGTGAGGTAAGTACTATGTCGGATATCTATGCAAATGCGAGATCAACCACGGGTACATCCGTGCGGAGAAGGGACGTGAACACGCAGAGCGGCATGTGCCCGATCTGTGTGAAGGAATGTACTGTACTGTGTGAAGTGGGGAAGTCGGCGTTCAGGGGTCGAGAGGTATTGTATCCTGAGCCAGAGCAGTTTGGCTGGAGTACCGCATCGTCGAACAAGAGTTACGGGCTCGATTGGTCTGACTTCAATATCCTCTCCCGTCTGCGCGGTGCTGAAGGGATCGCGCCTGACCCTGATGTCGCGCTGTTCCATAATGTGGATATCGAATCGAATATAGGCGGGATTCCGCTCAAACTGCCCCTGGCGAGCGGCGCGTACGGCTCTACCGATGTGGGCCGGAACAACTGGGATGCGCTCGCCATCAGTGCCGCGCTCTCGGGTATCATTGTCATTGTGGGTGAGAATGTCTGCGGCGTGGACAAGAACGCGGTATTCACGGATGGTAAGATAGCGAAATCGCCGGAGCTGGAACGGCGCGTGCGACGGTTCAAAGAGTACTGGGACGGCACGTACGGTGAGATCGCGGTGCAGACGAACGTCGAGGATCAGCGTTTTGGGGTGGATGAGTACGCAGTCTCGAACCTGGAGGTAAACATCATCGAGCGGAAATGGGGACAGGGCGCGAAGGCGATTGGCGGCGAGATACGTGTCGCTTCGCTCGATCGTGCGGTTGAGCTGAAGAAGCGAGGCTATTGCGTATTGCCCGATCCCGAGGATGAGGTTGTCCAGGAAGCGTTTAGAGACGGGCTCTTCAAGACCTTTGAACGGCACAGCCGCGTCGGCTTCCTCGATGAGGCGGACTTCATTGACGACGTTGAGTGGCTGCGCGAGATAGGCACCAGGTACGTTAGCATCAAGACCGGGGCGTACCGACCGGTGGACGTGGCATGGACGATGCACGTGGCCTCGGAGGCAAAGGTGGATTATATTACCTTTGACGGTGCTGGCGGCGGCACGGGCATGAGTCCAGTACCAATGATGAACGAGATGAGCACGCCGACGGTGTATCTGGAGGCGCAGGTCTTGCGGTGCGCACAGATCCTGGACCGTGCAGGACGATACGTGCCCGATATAAGCATGGCCGGGGGGTTCGTCAATGAGACACAGATGTTCAAGGCGCTGGCACTGGGCAATTTCGTAGGGAACAGACCGTTCGTGAAATCAATCACCATGGCGCGGGCACCACTTACGGCCGCGATGAAGGCGCTCTATTTCGCGGAACTCGCCGCGAAAGGCAGATTGCCGCGTGATTTCGCCAATAAATACGGTAACAGCCCGGAGAAGTTCTTTATCACCACCGACGCACTCAGGGCGGTGTACGGCGATAAACTGGGTACTGAAATCCCGTGGTCTACCCTGGGCGTATACACGTATCTCAGCGAGCGACTGAGCCTCGGCTTGAAGCAGTTGCTCGCAGGCACGCGTAAGTTTAAGCTGGATCTAATCGATCGGAGCGACCTGGCAGCGCTCAGTGAGCTTGCGGCCGAGGTCACGGGTGTACCGATGCTCCATGAAGTTGAGCAGGATCTGATGGAAGGGATCTTGCTCAAATGAAGCGTGAATCGAGAAGAGAAAAGGAGGGAGAATAAGCATGTTCATTCCAGAGCGATTTGTAGAAGAGCAAGTGGAGGATCTTCAGAAGAAACTGGGTGCGGGAAAAGCGGTCGTCGCGGTGACGGGTGGTGTTGATACCACGCTTGCTGCGGTATTGACGCATCGCGCGATTGGGGAGCGGATGTTGGCCGTATTGATCGCTGATAAGTTGATGCGGGAAGAAGAGATAGCGCGTATAACCGGCTTTTTCGAGATGAGTGCTACGCAGATTAGAACGGTTGATGCCGCAGATGAGTTCGATAACGCATTGAAAGGCGTTACTGACCGTGAGGAACTGAGAAGAGTGTATCAAAACGTATTCTACTCGGTCCTCGGCCGCGTAATGCGCGAGGAGAAGGCGGAGTATTTGATACAGGGCACCACTGCGGCAGATGTGGTGCGGACAGAGGAGGGCGTTGAGCTACCTGATGACCTCTTTGAAGAGATTCGACTGATCGACTCGCGACGGAACGGATTAACGATCATTGAGCCGTTACGGAAGCTGAACAAGCACGAGGTGATAAAGCTCGCGAAGAGCATGGGCTTACCACCCGAATTCGTGGACCGGCAACCGTTTCCCGTGGTTTTGGACATGCTCCGCGAGTCGCTGGTGAAGTGAGGGTCAGGTCCGCACAGCACATATCAGCCGCGTCAAACGGGAACCGGTATTTCTAGTCCTACGGTAGAATAACTGTTGGTGAGCTCAGATCATGATCGCGATCGTTGACTACGGGATCGGAAATCTCTTCAGCATCTACAACGGGCTGAAGCGCGTGCACGATCAGCCGCTGCTGGTCACCCTGGACGGAGTCGAGCGTTTGAATGATGCGGCCGGGATTATTGTACCGGGCGTGGGCGCGTTCGACGACTGCGCACGCAGCTTCAGGCCGTTTGCCGCGATCGTAATCGAGTGCATCGAATCCGGTGTGCCCGTCCTTGGCATCTGTGTAGGGATGCAGCTCCTTTTTGAGGAAAGCGAGGAGGGCTCTGAAACGGGGTTAGGATTGATCCCGGGGCGTGTGGTGCGGCTGCCGAAGACCGTAAGAGTGCCGCATATGGGCTGGAACAACCTCACGATACCGCGACCGACTCAACTGCTTGCAGGTATCACTGAGCATGATTACTTCTACTTCGTGCACTCGTACCACTGTGTGCCGCGCGATGCTGACCGAGTCGTGGCATCAGTCGAATACGGCGTGTCATTGGCAGCGGTGGTGCAGCGAGACAATCTCTTGGGGGTGCAGTTCCATCCTGAGAAGTCGTCGAAAAAAGGATTGCACATCTTACGCAACTTCGCCGCTATCGCTCAAGAAGGCACGTAACTAACCTGCGATGTTAACCAAGCGAATTATCCCCTGTCTGGACTGCGATCTGGCTCTCCCTGGAGGCAGAGTAGTCAAAGGGATCGAGTTCCAGCGCATCACGTACGCGGGCATCCCCTGGGAACTTGCCCGTGAGTACGACGCGCAGGGCGCGGACGAGCTCGTCTTCCTGGATATAACAGCGTCGCACGAACGGCGAGAGACCATGACGCACGTGATCGCGAAGACCGCGAGCAACGTGTTCATACCGCTGACCGTCGGCGGTGGGATTCGCAGCGTGGCGGACGCGCGGCGGATGTTCAACGCGGGCGCGGATAAAGTCTCGATCAACACCGCAGCGCTGCTCAAGCACGAGCTGGTGAACGATGTTGCGCGTATCTTCGGCAGTCAGGCATGTGTGGTGGCGATCGATGCGAAACGACGGTACGTGCAGACTGCGGCAGAAATGAAGGCAGCAACAGAGAGAGGCCGAGCGCTCATCGAGACGCCCGAAGGCACCTGCTGGTTCGAGTGCTCCTATTACGGCGGCAGGAAGTTCACGGGGGTTGATGCCCTGCAGTGGTCGCAAGAAGTCGAGGAGCGGGGCGCGGGTGAGATACTGCTCACGAGCATGGACCGGGACGGCACGAAGGACGGGTTCGATCTCGAGTTAACGCAAGCGGTTTGCGACCGTGTGAACATTCCGGTGATCGCATCAGGCGGGTGCGGATTGCCCGAGCACATGAAAGCAGTCTTCGAGCATACGGACGTGTCCGCAGCGCTCGCGGCATCAATATTCCATTACAAGGAGTATACCATTCAGGAGGTAAAGCGGTATTTGCAGGAGAGCGGGGTTCACGTGCGAGTATAAATGACCGTTCTTTGTAAAGAGAGAGTACTGCAATCGCTCTAATAATGCGATGAATGTACTGTATGTCGCTATTCCGTAAGTCGCGCTCTGCAGAGGTCTTCCATAAGATTTAAAGGCGCCCATCTGCCTTGAGTCGGGTTTTGAGTGTTTCCAAATTGAGGGTCGGTTCGTCGCGACGTTCGGCGACGATGGCACTGTCATGGAGATCCTCGAGCAGTTCTTCGTACTCTTTGATGTCCAGAACCACAGCTGTCTTCTGACCTTATTCATTCACAATAAACTGCGCGCTCGATCCGCTCATACGCTCAACAACCACTTGCCTTTGATTATTTCCTAGCGGTTTACTTTTTAAACCTGCCCGCCAACTCAGGCCATCCTGCGCCTCAGTGTGCTTTACATTCGATCGAATAATCGGTAATATCCAGGAACCAATACCCATTCTCCAGGCGTTTCTCGGTCTCGTGTATCGCTATACGGTTCTTGAAGCGTGGGCCGTCAATAACAAACGTGTGAAATTCGCCGTATTCGCCACAGGGATCGATGGTTGGCTTCATGCTTCGGAGATCATGCAGAAAATCTCGATCCAGTTTCCTGCCCAGCCAGACCTCACCGAGCATATCAGCCTTCGTACTCGCGATGATAGCCTCAAAACCCGCGTCTATGAACGCGCTCATGAGCTGCTCGGTATCGTGTCCCCAGAATGGCAGATACAGGGTCAGGCCCAACTCAGCGCACATCCTGGTCACCAGATGCTCATGCAGCGCTACATGGCCAAATACCGCACCGCCTATCCCGGCACCATTCGAATTTAATTCGCGGACCACCTTCTTGAATTCATCCTCGTAGGAGACAAAGCCTCTGTACAGTAACGGGATACCGATCGCTTCTGATTGCGCGAACAGCAAGTCCTTATCCAGGTTATGCGGTGCGGTCTTCTTCAGATCTTTGAAATTCAAGAGATAAGCAACCTCAAAGCCGTTCAGCATCGCTTTGTAACAGGCAAAACAGCCATCCTTACCCCCGGTCCACGAAACGACCACCTTGCCCTTGCTCTTCTGGTGTAACGACTTATGGTGCATGCAATTATGTCCCCGTTAGCAGGTACGGCGCTCTTTTTTATGATATTTGACGCAGGAAGAGAAAAGGTACGAGGAATCGGGCAGTGATCGCACCGATCACGGTGCTCGCTACACAAGGAGGCGAATTGGCCCCCGTCACGTGTAGGTAGCGGCGGATATTGTGAAACAAGGGATTAGTTATGCCATTAAGAAATATTGAGTGGTTCTTCTCAGCCACTTTTCTTACTAGTGGCGGGTATTTTTGCCGCTATGGGGCTTATTGTAGCCAAGAACCTGGTGAGTAACTGACCGTTAAGGTGCACATAACGAGCTAGGCGATAAGCTTCTCTTACTTTACTACTCTCCAGCGTGGTTTACAGACAGAGATAAATCAGAGATAAAATGGCACTTATATTTATATAATAGCACGGACTTATGTTGTGTCATTATGGCAGAATATAAATGCAAATATTGTGG
>JBNGDK010000017.1:0-38711 GCA_049975405.1 Candidatus Methanospirareceae archaeon | reverse complement strand
TTGTTCCTGGAGAACTTCCGCAACGAGCGCCTTCAGTTGAGCGCGATTGACGCGACTCAGGAGCTCGTTATCGCTCTTGATTTCCGCTTTGAATTTCTCAAAATCTTCCTTTTGCTGCTCGTACTTATCTTGTAGCTCTCGCAACTGCTCCTCAAGCGAGATCGTGTCTTCGACATCGATCGAGAGTGCCCGCTTACAGTTGTGGCATACCGTGCAATCTGCCTCGTTAAGAGCGTTGCAAAACGGGCATCGTTTGACGGTTGGCTCTTCTTTCTGCTGCTCGCTTTCCAACCCGTGGAGCTGGAGTAAACACTCATCAAGATCCCGGCCTGACAGGTGAACATAGGTCCGCGCCATGGTCGATCCCTGCTCCCATCCGAGATACTCCTCAAGCTGTGATTCTGTCATACGCGAAGCGAGATAGCTCGCCCGCGAATGTCTGAAGTTATGTGGGTTCACACTCTTCTTGATACCCGCACGCTTGGCGATCTTCTGAAGCTGTACACGGATCGCGTCGTACTTCAAAAATTGGTGCTTACTTGTCGTATCAACCCATAACGGAGCGTCGCGGTCGTCTCTGAGCGGATGCGCGGCGAGCCATTGCTGGAGGTGGGGGACGCTGGAGATGAGCCGCACGCGCCGGAGCCCAGTCTTTCCATTTACGATCAGCACCGCACCGTGGGTGTCAAACTTGACATCTTTTATTTGTGCCATTGCGAGCTCAGCGATCCTGAAGCCACCCTCATAGAGGGATGCGATAAGCGCCTTGTCACGTAAAGTGTTTGCGGCGTCGATCAATGCGCTCACATCTTCCCGCGAAAGCATCTCCTCGGCACGTAAATCATTCCTAGGGGGTTTTGACTTGATCCATGCCGCATCCTTACCAAGCCATACTAGGAACATCCGGAGTATGAGCTTATAATCCCGGCGTGTCCATTCCTTCATATCTTCGCTCTGTGCTATCTCAGCCACGATCCGCACCGTGGCCTCGCGTGTGAGTTCCTGAAAGTGTGATCCTCCGAGATACCGCTCGCCAATGAGCCGCAATGTCCGCGACAGCTTCGTCGCGCGGTTCTTCGTGATTCCGCTCTCTGCGATCTTATAATCTACAAACCGTGTGATGAGCGCCTTGTCTTCTTCCGCAAGTGATGCCCGTGCAAGCAGCGACTCCTCCTGAATCTTCATCTTACCGTTATAAATTTCGCATGCCATACACTAACTTAGGCATGCCCCCTTATAAAGGGCTTTGTACTTTTAGACCAGAGCCCCGGGAGGGATTTGAACCCTCGACCTATTGATTACAAGTCAATCGCTCAACCGGGCTAAGCTACCGAGGCTTCTTTTCTTTCCTGTCACCGATTTTACTTTCCTACGCCGGTAAATAAATCCTTTCCCACAGCGCGATTTCACGAACTCGTTCAGAGCATGCTGAGCCGGTACATGCCCAGGATCCCGGTGCCGATGAACTCGATCGCGATCGCCGCGACGATGATGCCGATCACCCTGCTTAACACCTCGGTGCCGACCTCACCCATGAACTCATAGAGCCGATATGACTGTCCCAGGAGGAATCGTGTGGTAATGATCGCGGTGATGATGGCGAAGAGCACGACAGTGACGCCGGACGACTGAATGATCACCATAACTGCGGTAATAGCACCGGGCCCTGCGAGCATCGGCGTTCCAATTGGCACGGCGCCAACACCCATGCTCGTGCCCGTTTCGCTCACGACACCACATTTGTGCTCGCCTTTCAAAAGATCAAAGGAGACGAGCAGCAGGAGGATACCGCCCGCGATCATGAAACTGTTCAGACTGATACCCAGGAGGTCCAGGATTAGCTTACCGAGGAACGCGAAGAGCAGCAAAAGAATGGTGGCCACAATGACCGCGTGATTGAGCTCGCGGCGCCGGTCGTCCGCGCTCATCCGCCTCGTTAGCGCGATGAAGATCGGGATACTGCCCGGAGGATCCATGACCACAACGAGGATGATGAACGAGTTCACCAATAGCAGCCCCAGCTCCAGATTCACGGCCACCATACTATCTTTATGATCGATAAGGGCGTAAAAAAGTATGTGAGCGAGCGCCGATGCAGCGAGACGAGATCTGGACT
This sequence comes from Candidatus Methanospirareceae archaeon, assembly GCA_049975405.1. Lineage (GTDB taxonomy): Archaea > Halobacteriota > Syntropharchaeia > Alkanophagales > Methanospirareceae > JACGMN01. The sequence goes on along the minus strand of JBNGDK010000017.1, from coordinate 36,595 downwards.
GAGAAATATCGCCCGAAACGATTAAGCGAGGTGGCCGGGCAAGACGCGATCATCAGGAACCTCAGCTCATACGTGAAGGCCAAAAACTTACCACATCTCATCTTCTCCGGGCCCGCAGGTGTCGGTAAGACTGCTGCGGCTGTTGCGCTCGCCCGCGAGCTCTTCGGCGAGACCTGGTCTGAGAACTTCACCGAGCTCAATGCGAGCGATGAGCGCGGGATCGAGGTCGTCCGGAACAACATCAAGAACTTCGCACGCACCATGCCCATCGGTAACGCGGCCTTCAAGATCATCTTCCTTGACGAGGCTGACGCGCTCACAGACGCTGCGCAATCCGCATTACGGCGCACCATGGAGCGCTATTCCGGCACGTGCCGGTTCATCCTCAGTTGTAACTACTCCTCGAAGATCATCGAGCCTATACAATCGCGATGCTCGGTCTACCGGTTCAAAGCGCTCCCATACGATGCTATCGCCGCACGCATCCGGTATATCGCAGAGCAGGAAGGCCTGACCATATCTGAAGAGGTTGTTCGCGCCATCAATTATGTCGCAATGGGTGATATGCGGCGCGCGGTGAACGCCGTGCAAAGCGCGGCCGTGCTCAGTGACGAGCTCAAACCGGAAATGATCTACGAGATCACCGCGATGGCACGACCCGAGCAGATACGGGCGTTGATCACGCAGGCGCTTGCCGGGCAATTCTTTGAGGCGCTCGAGGCGCTGGATGCACTGCTGGGCAAAGGGATTTCCGGTGACGAGATCCTGGCGCAGATGCACCGGCTCGTAATCGCCATGGAGATCCCTGCGCGGAAGAAGGTGGAACTGATGGATCGCATCGGCGAAGCGGACTTCCGGATCACCGAGGGCGCAAACGAGCGGATTCAACTGGATGCGTTACTCGCTTCTATCTGCCTCGCTGCGGAGAGCGGTTAACCAGCTAGCTAACGGCGGATACAGAACACAACCGACCTTCTCGCTCCATTTTCGTTCGAATACGCAGCTGCAGGTAGCTCAGGCCCGGGATCCTGAAGTAGGCAAATAATTAATACAGTAAGCATAATATGTACCTTAAAGCAATACATACAATCTAGTGAAAAGCGAATGGTACAAAGAAGAAACAGCGCGATCTCTTTCTGCTTCGCCCTGCTTATCACAGTCGTGCTTATCGCCGGCGACTCAGTGGTGACAGGATCGCTCGTCGCTCGGACCTTTACGGCATCCGGCGGCATCATCACCTACGAAGGTTTGTTCGCGGACGAGCCGAAGAAGGAACCTGCTACTAACATCTTAACGGTCTATAGCGGTGAGAAGGTCGCGTTCCAGCACGCTCCGAACGGTTCCCTGCCCGTGGTCGTTACCGGGCCGTATACCAAGTCAGGCGAGAAATATTCTGGTGTGCCCCTCACGAAGGAGACGGTCGATTCCGGCATGGTGTGGGAATCAGGGGGAAAATCAGGAGAAGGATATTTCAACGTCGAGGACGCGAATGGCGAAGGTGGCTGGTTTGAAATGATCGAGCACTCGTTCGCCGTGGACCTTGCGGAGAACCGGGAGTTGGTGCAGGAAGGCACGCGTTTCCAGCTCCGCCTCCAGGGTAATGAGAAGGAGGCGGGCGTGCTGAAGCTCACGGTGGAGGATGACGACGGCTATTCAATAGTAACTGCTAACGGAACAGACGTCTACGAAATTCCCGTCACGTATAATGCAACGGGCTTTGCGGGGTTCGTCACGGTCCCGGTCGAGGGCATCCGCGTAACTGCAGAGCAGGAGCTCGAGTTCGATACCACCATAGTGACGATGGATGCGGGAGCGTATCACGTTCGGTTGGAAGACGACGCGACAGAAGCGGAGTGCACGAAGGAGCTAACAGTGGAGGAGCGGTATCTCACAATAACATGCCCCGACGAAGTGGTAATGGGTCGCGAGTTGATCGTGATAGTGACGAGCTCGTTTTACAACGACGTGGCAACGGTGATTATCGGCCGTGCGCCCGACGTGAGCATGGTATTCAACGTGACGCTGGACGACGAGGGCAAGAAGAAGCTGAAGATCCCGACCGCTGAACTGGATTACGGGAAGCATCGCATCGCGGCTGAGGTTGAGGAGCTGCAAGCCACGACATACATAACGATAACGCGCGCAGCGGTCGGTGTGCACGTGCCCGAGCAGGCCCTGGTCGGCGATCTCGTTCCGATAGTGGGCGATGCAACTGCTGGCGACTATGCCGTCTTCGTGATCGAAGGGCGCTATACGGGCGAAGCACGCATCCGAGACGAGTTGTTCGAATGGGAATGGGACACCCGTGGAGCGCCCTCCGGCTGTCTGGAGATCGAGGTGTTCATTCTCGATGCGGCAACTTCGTTCGAGATTGGTGATGACGTGCCCGAGACATGGCGGGACGAGAACAACGTGGACGCAACGATGAGCATATTCCTGCACAACCCGGCATTCAGTATGCACGCACCAGAATCCCTCGCGGAAGGCGAGGTTCTGATCGTTTACGGTACTGCAGCCGGCACTGACCACGTATATCTCATCATGATCACTGCTGAGGGCGAGGTCGTGTTCCCTCCGGGATGCCAGGCACGCGCAACCCCGGTAAAGGGGGGAACATGGGAAGAACCGATTCACGAGCTCAGGAGCGGACGCTACCATCTGATCGGACTGCACCGGGGCAAAGACGGGCTCACAGAAGCGATAGAGGACGGTACATGGGTAGTAGGGGGGTCCGGTAAGACCGCACCGCAACGGCTCGCTATACTCGAGCATGAACTAAACGCAGCGGGCAGTGACGACCTTTTTGCTCTTGCCACGTTCACGGTCTCCAGTCCGGAGGTCTCGTTGATCGTGCCCGCGGTGATAGCAGGAGAAGAAGGGCTCACAGTAACAGCGGAGACGAACGTTGGAGATGGTGAACGAGCTTTCATCTCGCTCTCCTCGAGCTCTGAAATCATTATGGAAACTGCAACACGAGTGACAAATGGCACCGTGCGGGCGAATTTTAACTGCAGCACGCTCCAGCCCGATTTCTATACCCTGCGCGTTGATATCGGTGGGCGCGCCTCTGACGAGATCGAGATTCAGCTCGTGGAGCGACATGAGAACGAGGGCAGCCTTAAGGAACCGCCAAGCACTGCACCAGAACTGCGATCCGCACCGGAAGCAGTGGAGGGCGTGGTTGAAGAGGCACGTATCCCTGAAAAGCGCGCAGGAGAGGAGCGAGCATTGCGCGTGCCTGTGAGCTGGTGGATTACGGCTATCGCACTAATCCTGGCGGTTTTATGCGGTCGTGCCAGAAAACGAGTCCGCTGATTACCCATTCACGGATCGCGGGCTCTCTTCAACACCGCGGTTCCGAAGCGGCGTTCGGGCGACGTTCAGAGACCTCGCTGGAGCGCGTTGATCACCGCCTGCTCCATCACGTCGAGCGGGGGCTCGCGGTTTGTCCATAGCCGGAATGCCGCCGCACCCTGATAGACCAGCATTTTCACGCCGTTAATGCACGTGTGCACACCGACGCGTCGTGCATCTGCGAGCAGTTTCGTCTCGATCGGATTGTAAACGATATCGAAGACCACGAGTTCGGGCCTGAGCATATCCGCCGTTACCAGGGTTTCTTCCACACGCGGGTGCATGCCGACCGACGTGGTGTTGATCAGGATATCGGTAGCCGTGAGCTGCGCTTTGAACTCAGCGCCCAGGCCAATGGCGTGCGCGTTTGTGAGCCGATCTGCTAACTGAGCGGCACGCGCTACCGTACGGTTTGCGAGTGTTACAAACGCGCCTTCGCGGTCAAGAGAAAATGCAATCGCCCTCGCTGCACCGCCTGCACCGAGTATAAGCACCCGTTTGCCGGATAAAACACCCACTCGCTCTTGTAAAGCCTGTATCGCGCCGAGCCCATCGGTATTGTAGCCCTTCGGCGTCCCGGTACCGAGATCAATGGTGTTGATCGCGCCGATCTGGCGTGCGAGTTCGTCGGGTTCTACGAACAGAAGCGCATCTTCCTTCAACGGGATCGTGACGTTGAGCCCCGCAATGTTGAGACTCTTCGCGCCCCGTATCGCATCTTCGAGCTCCTCACGTGCCACGCGGAACGCGAGGTAAATAGCGTCCATGCCGAGCTGTGCAAAGGCCGCGTTGTGCATCACGGGAGAGAGACTGTGCGCGACGGGGTCGCCCAGGATGCCGTAGACTTGTTTCATCACCTTTATTGCATAAAGTATACAGAGCACGCGCGTAAAAAGCAAAAAATTTAAGTAGCAGGGTATATAGTAGAAGAAGGAGGAAAAATGGAGGGAATTAGAGTTAACCTGATAAGTGGGAGAACGGCCGTGCAGGGCCAGAACCTGGACAGCAAACTTTCGGACGAGTACTTTGCAGAAGTGGCTCGCTGCGATCTGAACAGTGCGGACATGGAGAAGCTCGGCGTTGCCAAGAATGATACGGTGAAAGTAACAACACAGTACGGGCAGGTAGTTGTCAGGGCAGATCAGGATGATGGGCTTCAGGTGGGCATGGTTTTCGTGCCGATGGGCCCGTGGGCAAATGCGGTGGTTAGCGGCGATACACATGGTGCGGGCATGCCCTCGTTCAAGGGGATCGCCGCAACGGTGGAGAAGACGACAGAACCGATCTTGCCGGTAGCAAAGCTGATGCGGACATATATGACCTGAAGGAGGAGGGAGAAAAATGGTAGAGGTAACAGATGTTGTATGCTCACTGTGCGGGTGTGTATGCGACGACATCGTGGTGGAAGTGGAGAATAACGAGATAGTAAAGGTGAAACGCGGTGCATGCTCAGTAGGGAAGTCCAAATTGATGGGACACGCACGTATAAAAAGCCCGATGATACGGGAGAACGGTGAGCTGAAGGAGATCTCGTACGACGAGGCGATCAAGAAAGCCGCAGAAATCCTGTATAAGTCGCGAAGACCACTTCTGTATGGCTGGAGTTCCACGGTTTGTGAAGCTGACCGGGTAGGAGTAGAACTCGCTGAGGAGCTTGGTGGCATCGTTGATAATACCGCCTCGGTCTGTCACGGGCCTTCCGTACTGGCCATTCAGGATGTGGGACTACCCTCATGCACACTCGGCGAGGTGAAGAACCGGGCGGATCTCATTATCTACTGGGGCGCAAATCCCGCCTACGCACATGCGAACCACATGAAGCGCTACTCGTACGTCTCGAAGGGCTTCTGGACTGAAGAGGGCAAGAAGGGTAAGAAACTGGTGGTCGTAGATCCGCGAAAAACGATGACAGCAAAGATGGCGGACGTATTCGTGCAGTTAAAACAGGGCTATGATTTCCCGGTCTTCTCTGCGTTGCGAGCAATTCTGCGTGGCCATGCGGACGTCGTGCCCGATGAGGTCGGTGGTGTTCCTAAAGCGCAACTGATAGAAATTGCCGAGATGGTAAAGAACGCTAAATTCGGTATGACCTTCTTCGGCATGGGTGTAACGCACACGAGCGCGCGGCACAACAATATTGTAAACGCGATACAATTCACACGTGCAGCTCACCAGTTTGGTAAATGGACGATTATGCCGATGCGCGGCCATTACAACGTCACGGGATTCAATCAGGTCTGCTGCTGGCAAACAGGTTTTCCATTCTCCGTGGACCTGTCGAGGGGATATCCCTGGTATAATCCGGGCGAGACCTCTTCAACAGACCTCTTATACCGCGGAGATTGCGATTCCGCATTGATCATTGCCTCGGACCCCGGCGCACATTTCCCGGGTGAATCACTCAGACATCTTGCGAAGATCCCTGTCATCCAGATAGACCCGTTTGCAAACCCAACGACCGAATTCGCCGATATTATTATTCCGTCGACAATTAGCGGGATAGAATCACCGGGCGGGGTCTATCGCATGGATAATATACCGATCAGACTACGGAAAATTGTCGAGCCTGGGGACTATATAACGGATGAAGAGATTGTGGAGCGGATACTCACAGAAGTGCGAGCATTAAAAGCAAAGGAGGAACAGTAGCATGGCGGGCGGAGAGATATTAATTCGGAATGGCGTGGTTTATGATCCCCTAAATGGCGTGAAGGGCGAGAAGAAAGATATTTGCATCCGCAACGGGAAGATCGTGGACTCGGTGTCGAACCCGAAAGTGATCGATGCGGAAGGACGTGTGGTCATGCCGGGCGGTGTGGATATCCATGCACATATTGCCGGCGGTAAGGTCAACTCAGGTCGGCTGATGCGACCAGAAGACGGCCGCAAGGGCCTGGAACCGAAGACCAAGGTCTGCAGGGCGCAATCGGGCTATTCAGTGCCCAACACCTTTGCGACCGGCTACCGGTATGCGAAGATGGGATACACCTTTGTGATGGAAGCCGCAATGCCGCCGCTGGCAGCGCGACATACGCACGAGGAGATTATCGATATCCCGATCCTCGACAACGCGGCAATGCCACTCATTGACAACAACTGGATGACCCTGGAGTACATCAAGAGCGGCGACACGGATCTGCTGGCTGCGTATATCGCCTGGATGATCAAAGCGACCAAGGGCTACGGCGTTAAAGTCGTCAACCCCGGGGGAACCGAAGCATGGGGCTGGGCAAAGAACTGTAACCTCCATGACGCGGTACCCACGTTCGACGTCACGCCCGCGGAGATCGTGAAAGGCCTGGCGGAGGCCACGGAGAAGTACGAGATGCCACACAGCATTCACGTGCATCCCAATATGCTCGGGCATCCGGGAAACTTCGAAGTTACCAGGGCCACCTATGACCTTGTCAAGGGCATTAAACCCTATAGAGACCGACCGGCGATGCACGCGACGCACACGCAGTTCCACTCGTATGGCGGCTCTACCTGGGGCGATTTCGAATCGCAGGCGAAGCCGATTGCTGAGTACGTCAATGCCAATGACCATGTGAGCCTTGATATTGGTTCGATTATATTGGGCGACACCACCACGATGACCGCGGACGGCCCGATGGAGTACGATTTATATCAAATCACGGGCAGAAAATGGACGAATTGTGATGTGGAGCTCGAGACGGGCTCGGGCATTACGCCGTTCTTGTACTCCGGTAAATCACCCGTGAATACCATACAGTGGGCGATCGGGCAGGAACTCGCGCTGCTGGTCAAAGACCCGTGGAAGATTGCATTGACCACCGACCATCCAAATGCCGGTCCGTTCATCGGCTATCCGATCATCATCTCAATGCTCATGAGCAAGAAGCGGCGAGATGAATTGGCGGCAGAAGTGCACAAGGCGATCTATGACCGCTCAGAGTTGCCGTCAATTGATCGTGAATACGATCTGTACGAGATCGCGATCATCACCCGCGGCATGACGGCAAAGACGTTGGGGCTGCATGAGCACGGCAAAGGGCATCTCGGCGTTGGCGCGGACGCGGATCTTGCGATCTACGATATGACACCTGAGGAGCACGACGCGGGCAAGATCCAGAAGGCGTTCCTGAACACGAAATACACCTTCAAGGCGGGCGAGATTGTGGTGAAAGATGGCGAAGTTGTCGCGGCACCTGCGGGGCGAACCATCTTCGTGACGCCGGAGTGCGACGAGAAGTTGATGGACGAGATGCTCGTGACCCTGAAGGACCGGTTCGATAAGTACTATTCGGTGACCTTCAACAACTATCCTGTGCAGGCCGAGTATCTACCGCATCCGTATGAGATCAAAGCGCCGATGCGCGCCTAAAAGGAGGAAAAAGAGAAATGCAAACGATAACGTTAAAGGTGAAGGACTCGGCCACCAGTGGTGTGGCTAAGGTGCCCGTTGAAGTGGACGCATTGACGCCTGATCAGCTCTTTGGCAAGAACGAAGCGGAGATCAAAGCGGTAAAAGTATGGTGGGGCAACCGCGAGGAGAATACCGGAGATCTCTTCGAGGTGAGCGTCGCGGGCGATGCGACAAGTGCAGACGGCGTTAAGATTGTCTTTGAAGGCAACCTTACACGCGTGAAACGCATCGGCGCAGGCATGAAGGCTGGTGAGATCGAGGCACGTGGTGACGTTGACATGCATGCCGGTGCGATGATGGAAGGCGGCAAGCTCGTGGTCAAGGGCAACGCACACTGCTGGGCCGGCAGAGAGATGCGTGGCGGCGAGATAGTCATCGAGGGAAACGCGCACGACAACCTCTGTGCGATGTACCGCGGCGAGATGACGGGCATGACCGGCGGCAAGGTCACGGTCTTCGGTAATGCCGGTGAGCTCACGGGGCAGTACATGGCCGGTGGTGAGATACTCATCAAAGGAAATGCGGATCGACTCGCAGGACTGAACATGAAGGGCGGTAAGCTGACAATCGAGGGTAATGCGCAATGGCCGGGCGCCGACATGACCGGTGGCGAGATCATGGTGAAGGGCGCGACCGAGATGATGCCGACGTTCAAGTTCCTCGAGACCACCGCCGTGGATAGCACGGAATACAAGAAGTATCTCGGCGATTTCGCAATGGGCGAGCGGAAGGCAAAAGGCACACTGTACGTGAGGTGATTCCTTTTTTCACCTCCCTTTTTCTTTATTTTTTACTCTCCGTTCTCCTTTTTTACCGCTAGTTCGTACCATAATTCAGAAGAGCAATGCCCGCACTCAGTTTCTTCGGCGGTGTGAACGAGATCGGGGTGGACCATCCTTGTTGTCGTTTGGGTATGTCAGGGTTCACGGTGTATCCGCATTTAGAACCGGTACGTCTCGCCCAATTCCGGAATGATCACACGTGTTTCTTTTCCCGTCGCTTTAACAAATGCTTCGAACGCTTCAGGTCGCTCGGTATGAACGGGAATCACTATTCGCGGATTGATCTTACTGATGAGCTCTTGCAGCTCTGGTCGTGAGGCGTGGCCGGAAACGTGTGAGCGTTCAATCCTTTTTTTCAGCTTTGAGCAACCGGGATTAGAACACCCCTCAGGAAGTGGCGTCTCTCCTTGGGTATACCCAATCCCAAAGGCTTCTAGCCAGTTGATCAATCGTTCCTCATCCAGTTCCATCTCATCCGAGAACGGTTCACATTGCGCTCGTATGTAGCGCGATCCCGGTATCTTTCCCGTATCATCGGCTAAGTCGAACAGTTGCCCCAGGTCATAATACGAGAGCAGTAAGACATACGTGCTCGGGTTAGACTTGATCTCTTCGGCCACCAAACCGTTATCGTAATGGCTAGAATCCTCGATCCACGTTTCTTTATCAACGGAATAGCCGTATTCATGCTTAGAGATCGAGTAGTCCGCAGGCGAGTATAAGCAGCTCCCCTTACGCTTGAGATATACCGACACGTGTTCGGGCAATGGTGTTAGCCCCAGCTTATTCAAGACATACGCAAGCCGGGCGTTTATTACGAATGTTCGTCCGCACGACGCTGCCGCCTTACTGATAGTCTCATAACGCGTGGTGTCTTTCCAGCTAAAATCTACAAGCACGAGGCCCGCGGTTTCCGCAATCTCTTTCGCAATCTTAGCGCGGACATTCTCCTCGGTAAGCTGAGAGCCCGAATCAATCCGGGTGCCCTCGCAGATCATGATGTCTATACCGCCCCCTATCGCCGTGACGTAATCGTCGATCGTCGTACCCTTATTCCCGTGAAACCGTATGTCACCGGTATAAAGAATACGACGTGGCGTACCATCATCATCGCACGTCAGGACGAAGCTGGCCGCCCCGGGAACGGAGTGATCCACCGGTATGAGCGTTACAATAAAGGAGCCTATAGCCTGGTCTGCGCCGTCTTCAAGGATCTTACAATCGCGAACCAGCTCGTCTTTATGAGCTATTCGCGGACTTCCCGGCGCTGCCCCTTTCTTCGTGAACGCAACACTGGAGCGCTTCGACCGTACTGCTTCTGACGCGAAGTTCGTCACATCGTCAATCGCCTCGACCAGTGTCAGGGTACTCTTTGAGCAGTAAAGCGGAATAGCCGGATGCAGAAAACCAATGTCACCCGTATGATCCATATGAGCATGGGTAAGCAAAATCCCATCGAGATACCCCCGTCCGTGCGCTCGGTAATAGTCGTCGTAGGTAATGAGTTCTGACACCCTGAACAGCTCCGAATCAGGCAAGAATACCCGGCTATATATCTCGTTTGACAGATCCTCTGCGCCTTCTGGACAGAGTAAATCGCGCCGATAAACGCCGGGTATTACGGGAAGAACACCTATGGTGAGTTTATCCTTCAATGCCGTGTTCGATCGAACACCCAGGAACTCAGAAAAGAAGTCAGAGGCAAAACCCATTCGTGTTCCGAAGTCCAGCATGAGGCGGGTCCCCTGGTGTTCCACCAGGATCTTATTGCCACCAATTTCGCCCGCTCCGCCATACACAGTGATTCCAACCATTTCCGGTTCACTCACGGTGCACCATTCGTTTCAGGGCAAATAATGGTTTCGGCCTCATCATACATAAGAACGGTGAGCACAGGAAATATCTGCATAGCTCCCCTGCCCGGATAACCACCAGGGGCACGCTTCGAGTCACGAGCTATAAACGTGCTTGTTGAGACTAGCTCGTAGCTACCAGAACGCGGGAAGACGTACACGCTGTGCGAGGGGCTGCCACCGGGCTTACCCCATGCGATGATTTTAAGAGTTCGTTTAAGCGCGTACGCAGTAGTTCGAACCAGCGTCCGAAAGCCGCTCTTTTGCCTCCTTCGCGATTAAAAAGCCGCCGTGAACAAGACTTATAATCTTGCTCAGCCTTACCTAAACTACGATGGCTTCGACTTCTGCTTATCAGCGAACGTTAAAAGAAGGGCTTGCGGAAGCGCTGAAGATCGCGAAAGCGGCGCGCAAACTGGGGCTGGATCCCGCTGCGAAGCCTGAGATCCATATCACGAAGGATCTTGCAGAGCGCGTGGAGGCGCTCATCGGTGTCAAAGGGCTGAGCGCACGGATACACGAGCTGGAGAAAGATGGCCTAGGTCGCGAGGAGATCGCGTTACGTATAGGCCAGGACTTTGTCGAGCAGAGATTCGGTCAGTTTGAACGCGTTGCAACCATCGAGCATGCGGTGCGTACCGCGGTCGCGATCCTCACGGAGGGTGTGGTGGCCGCGCCGATCGAAGGCATTGCACGCGTCGAATCAGACCGAAACGATGACGGGACGGAGTATATCAAGGTCTTCTATTCGGGGCCGATACGGAGTGCCGGCGGAACGGCTCAGGCGCTCTCTGTTCTGGCTGCAGATTACATTCGCCGACAGATGGGCTTTGCTGCGTATCAGCCACGGGAAGAGGAGATCGGACGATACGTGCTGGAAGTCTCAGTCTACGAGCGGATTGCAGGGCTGCAGTACAAGCCGAACGATGAGGAGATCAGGGAGATCGTGAAGAGTTGCCCGATCTGTATAGACGGAGACCCGACAGAAGAACGAGAAGTAGGCGGCTATATGGGCCTTCAGCGGGTTGCAACCGACCGTGTGCGTGGCGGGATGGTGCTCGTGCTTACCGAAGGGGTCGCGATGAAGGCACCGAAGATCAAACGGCATGTGGATCGCCTGGGGCTCGAGGGCTGGGAGTGGGTCACCAGACTGGTCAAAACGAAGAGTGAGAGCCGGAAGAGGGATTTTTTGGGCGATTTGATCGCGGGCCGGCCGGTATTCGGGCGTCCCGCCGCGAAGGGTGCCTTTCGGCTGCGCTACGGGCGTGCACGGAATACCGGACTCGAAACGGTTGGCTTGAACCCCGTGACCATGTCCTTGCTGAAGTTTACCGCCGCGGGCACGCAGATAAAGCCCGAACTGCCGGGCAAAGCGGGCTGCGTGGTCCCGGTGGACTCGATCGAAGGCCCAACGGTGAAGTTGCAGGACGGCTCTCTAGTGCGATTAGACGATGCAGAAACGCTTGCTGAAGTAGAAGATACCATTGCCGAGATCATTGATCTCGGCGAGATACTTATCGATTATGGCGATTTCCTGGAGACCGGGCATCGCCTTATGCCCGGTGCGTATGCGCATGAATGGTGGGTGCAGGAGCTGGCAGCGAAATCGGAAGGTGAGGCCGCGAAATGGCGCTCGACGACTCCGAGCCACTTGGAAGCGCTCGAACTCGCTACCACATACGGTGTGCCACTCCATCCGGCATATACGTATCTCTGGGAAGATCTGACCGAAGAAGACCGCGACGAGCTTACGGACTACATCTCGACCAGAGGAGTGCTCGAAGGGGACACACTTCTGCTGCCTGAGGACGAGACCGGAAGAACGAAGCGCATGCTCGAGGACCTGCTCGTGCCCCATCGAACGACCGAGCGAAAGGGATTCGTAGCGATCCATGAGCCCGTTGCGTTGCTCCGCAGCCTCGGACTGAATGATGAGCTTCACCGGGACGAGTCCGTACGCGTAACCGTGAGGAGCAAGGGTCCGACGCGGATCGGCATGCGGATGGGCAGGCCGGAGAAGTCGAAGGAGCGGCGCATGAAGCCCGCACCACACTCGCTCTTCCCCGTGGGCGAATATGGCGGTAAGAGCAGGTTATTGAAAGAAGCGTTGAAAACGGCCACTGAACGGCCGGTGATCGAGCTGGAGATACAGGCGTTGGGCCGCGCTGACCAGCTTCCTCGTGCCATGGATAAGAGCCGCGAGCCAAAGAAGCGCAGCATCGACCTGCGGAGCTATTACGAGAACACCATGAAGGGGCTCGGTGAGCCCATCTCAACGACCAACCTGGAAGTCAAATGCGTTAAGGGTTTGATCTCAAAGCATAAAGTGGCTGAACACCTCGGCAAAGGGGTACTGCGGGCGAAGCACGATGTGGTGGTCTTCAAGGATGGCACGATCCGCTACGACTTCACCAATCTGCCACTCACCCATTTCTATCCCAAAGAGATCGGGCTGAGTGTGGAGAAAGCGCGCGAGCTGGGTTATACCCATGATATCCTTGGCGAAGAGCTCACGAATGAGCTGCAAATGCTCGAACTCAAGCAGCAGGACCTCGTCATCTCGCTCGATGCCGCATCATATTTATTACGGGTATCGCACTTCGTGGACGCGCTGCTCACGCAGTTCTATGGCCTGACGCCCTTCTACCACGCCGCACGCAAAGAGGATCTCATTGGGCACCTCGTGCTTGGCCTGGCGCCCCACACCTCCGCCGGTATCCTGAGCAGGATAATTGGGTTTACGTCCGCCTCGGCCTGTTACGCGCATCCGTTTTTCCACGCGGCGAAACGGAGAAATTGCCTGGCTCCAACCACGGAAACGATACTGGTGGATACCAGAGGAGTGGAAACCACGGATTTAGAGTCGCTCTATCGTATTACGAACGAGAAAGAAGAAGTCATTGATGATTTCGGCACCACACGAAAGGCGGTGGCTGGAATGAAGACGTACGCACTCAATCCAGATACCGGTCAGTTTGAACTCAAGGAGATCACCGCAGTGCTCAAAACGCCGGCACCCGCACATCTCCTTGCAGTACGGACGAACTCGGGCAGGACATGGGTCTCTTCCCCTGAGCATCGAATGATGGTATGGTCGAACGGCACAGTGAAGGCTAAGAAATTGCTGGCACTCACAGAAGGCGATAAGCTGTTATTACCCGTCGGGCTGTATATGGGCGGTGAGGAGCGCGAGGAAATCGACCTCTTGGAGGTGTTTTGGGGGTTTGATACGCTCACTCGTGATATTATGGTGCGAGGAGCACGCGATGTCGTAGAGACGGCAGTACATGAGCTGGGTGGGCTCAAAGTCGCCGCTGAGCGCATAGGACTGAAGAATAAGCGGTTGGGGAATTATATCTATCGTGACAGTATACCGCTGCCTGTTTTGTCTTCTCTATTCAGGGCGGCAGAGCGAGATTGGAGCACACTCCCACGAAGCTGCAAACTCGGGGTTAAACGAGACAATACCGCTATTCCGCGCATAATCAGGCTCGATGAGCAGTTCATGCGGCTTATCGGCTATTATCTTGCGGGAGGTTATGCGAGAGCTGTTCACGGTGCGTGCTATCAAATAAGCATGGCCTCGTTGGAGAACGAGCTGCGAAATGATATGGAAACGTGCATTCGGGAGGTTTTCGGGCTTGCCCCAAGTCGAAGTAACGGGGTACTTACCATCTCAAATCGGTTACTCTATCATTTCTTTGTCGATTTCCTCCAACTTGGCACACGAGCAGCGGAGAAGCGAATTCCAGCCCTGCTGGGAAACTTACCGCGCGAAAAGATGAAATGGCTGCTGCGTGGTTATTTCTCGGGCGATGGTTCTGTAGAAAAGAACAGACTCACGGTGACGTGCTCCTCAGTGAGTAAGCACCTCCTACAGGATGTTGGATTGCAGTTGCTACGATTTGGCATCTTCTACCGCGTGCGGCACGAACTGAAACCTGCTGGCGGTGCGGCACAGCGGTTCTATGCGCAAAAAGATGAGCGGCCTGTTTTTCCGCTGCATTACCTTATCATGAGATCAACGTACGCACGGAAATTTAATGATTCAATCGGGTTTCTGGTGCAGCGAAAGAATGAAGCCCTGGTTTCCGCGCTGGCAAAAGAGAGGAGTGCTCGCGTTACGCCCTTTGGTGAGTGTATCCTGGACGAAGTTAAGGAACTCAAAACAATCCCTTCAGCATTCGAGTTCTTATTTGATCTTGAAGTTGCAGATCATCACAACTTCTTGATCAACAATTTTGTGCTCAGCTCCAATTGTGATGGCGATGAAGACTCCGTTCTGCTCCTGCTTGATGCGTTACTCAATTTCTCGCTCTTCTTCTTACCAGAGAAGCGCGGGGGGAAGATGGACGCGCCGCTCGTGCTCATCCCGTTCCTCAACCCGAAAGAAGTGGATAAGGAGGCACATAACGTATCCACGGCGACCGAATATCCGCTCGCGCTCTACGAAGCGGCGTGTGCGGGCAAGATGCCCAAAGAGGTCGAGATAGATACGGCCGCGAGCAAGATCGAGAAGCCGCGGGACACCTACGGGTTTGGGTACACACATCGAACCACTGATATCGCAGCAGGGCCGATAAATTCACTCTACAAACAGCTGGACACCATGATCGAGAAGATGGAGGCGGAACTGCGCCTGGCTCGGATGATCCGTGCGGTCAACGAGACGGAAGTCGCGGAGACGGTCATCGAGAACCATTTCCTGCGCGATATCAAGGGCAATCTCAGAGCGTTCGGCTCGCAGAAGATGCGGTGTAACAAATGCAACACGAAATACCGGCGGATACCGTTGAATGGCGTCTGCAAACGCTGCGGCGGTAAGATCGTGCCCACCGTGCACGCGGCGAGCATCCGGAAATATCTCGATGTCTCGTTACGGATCGCCGAGGAGTACCACGTCTCGCGCTACACGAAGCAGCGGCTGGAGCTGCTCGATAAGGATATCCAGGCGCTCTTCCCCGTTGCGCTGGAGCAGCAGAAAGCGCTGAGCGATTTCATGTAGTAAGGGGCCAGACCCCCCTTACCAACCCTCCCGACCACAAAAAGGCGGGATTCCTTTACCAATCCTCACAACGACAGTGGGAAAAAAGCGGGAAGTCACATCTCTGCTCGCCAACCACGAGGAACTCGGGGTATAATTTACTAATGCGTTTTTCCACCCCGTCTGATAATGAGATAAGTTATCGCCAAGAAGCCGCTGATAGCAAAGGGCGATTCAAAGCCCGAAATCAGAGGTTCAGATTCACGCTCCTGCTCTTCAGGTGGTACGCTAAGTGTCGGTACGGTACTTGGTGTCGGTGCGGTACTTAATGTTGGTGCGGTACTCAGTGTCGGCGTTGCCTGCGGTGTCATCATACTGCTCTCGTTCACGTTGTAGCCTGTGATTACCTCCCCAACACAACCATCGAACAGTGCATAACTGTCGCGCAGAGCGTCATGAGCGTTGGTCACACGCAACTGCAGGATGTAGGTGCCGCTCGCGGGCGCTGTCCACTCCCAGTAGCTCCATGGAGCGTCGCCAGTAGGTCCAATGATTGACACATCCGAGTACCAGGGCATGGCTATTTCATTCAGGGCGCTGTCGAGAATGCGAACCGAAGCATTATCATTGTACCATTCTTCCGGGTCTTCTTCTGTATCAAAAGCCGCATGACCGCAGAGTGTCTCACCCGCAGCCAGTTCAAAAGACTGGCTGAGCGTGGTAGGAACGCCGGCATCATAGCTGGGTTCCAGACGTGCAAAATACGCTCCTTCTACCGGGTGATACGTAGTGGCTAAACCGGTAGTGTGGCTCGTGTTGACTTCGGCTACTCCATCAATTCCCGTATCTACGGTCCATCCCGTGAAGTTCCCTGTTTCAAAGCCAGTATTAACACCCAGGGCACTTACCGAAGGCACGGTAAGACCAAACGAGATCAGTATGCATACCGCTGCTGCACTAAGCAACCCAATCGCTCGCTTTTGCCCCCTCTCCCTCTCTCGGAGGGAAAATCGGCGCTGTCACCATGATCTTCTCAGAAGCTACCGTCGCAAAGCGAAGATTTAATTGTACCGGTGGCTTACATCGAAATAGCTATCTATTGCTTACAACTACAGATCAATGGCCACGCAAAAACTCCTCCTCTGTCTGTTTGTCCTCTTCAGCCTCGCCCTTTTAGGAGCTCTTGTTCCTTATGCAGGAGCAGCCAGCAACGGTAATGTCATCTATGTTATCCAAATAGAAGGCACGATCACGGAAGGCACGACCCTGGACATCGTGGAGGGCCTGCAAGAAGCGGAGCAGATGGGCGCCGAAGCGGTCCTGATCGAGCTCGATACGCCCGGTGGGCTCGTCAGTTCGACATTGAAGATCACCGAGGCGATCCTGAATCTGGACGTCCCGGTCATCACCTATGTCGCACCGCGGGGCGCGATCGCCGCATCGGCTGGTGCTTTCATCCTCGTCTCCGGAAATGTCGCAGCCATGTCCCCGGGCACGACCACGGGCGCGGCAATGCCCGTTGAGATCGGCATAGAAGGCCGTCAGGCTGCGGACAACAAGACCATCAACTTCTATGCCGGGCATATCGAGAGCATCGCGGCCTCACGCGGCCGTAACGCGACACAGGCCAAACGGTTCGTCACCGAGAACGATGCGCTCAATGAGAACCTCGCGCTGGAACGCGGGATCATCGAGCTCATCGCTAACGATGAAGCGGACCTCCTAGCGAAGCTTGACGGTATGAATGTAACAATAGCGGGCAAGAATCAGACGTTAGCAACGAAGGACGCCACATTTTACCGTCAAGAGAAAACGATCCGTTCAACGCTCCTGGAGACCCTGAGCGATCCCCAGATCGCGGTCATTCTGCTGCTGGTGGGCATCTACGGGCTCATCTTCGGGTTCATGTCGCCCGGCACCTACGTACCGGAGATGATCGGCGCGATCTGTCTCATATTAGCGCTCTACGGTATCGGGCTCTTTGAGGTAAACGTCTTCGGTGTGCTCCTCATTATTGTTGCGGTGCTCCTTTTCATCGCTGAGGCACTGACCCCGACCTTCGGGATACTCACGACTGGCGGTGCGATTTGCTTGATCATCGGCGCACTGATCCTCCCGAAAGAGCCGTTCCTCGTCAGTCCTGAGTCAAGCTGGTTCGAAGGCTTCGTGCTCACCGTCCTCGGGGTCGCTATCGCTTCTGCGCTCTTCTTCTTCTTCGCCGTCGGTGCCGTTCTCAAGAGCAGGAAACGGCGCGCACAGGTGGGTGGCGAGGAGCTCATCGGGCGGGTAACGAAGGCTGAGTCCACGATCACGGAGGATGAGGGCACGGTCAAACTACGCGGTGAGATCTGGAACGCTCGTGCCGCAGCAGGAGAAGTGATCCCCCGGGGCGTGAAGGTGGAGATCGTGGACCGCGATGGGTTGACGCTGCGCGTGAAACGGAAAGAGGACTGACTGAACGATGCGGATCCTACTCGGGGTGCCGGTCTGGTATGGGAACCGACCCTTATCCGAGACACTACGCAAGCTCCAGCAGCTCGACCTGGACTACATCGAGTTCTCCCTGGATTATCCGCTGCCCGATTCGATGGCGGACGCAGAGCGAGAAGAGCTGCTCCGATTGCTGGAGGAATTTGGTATGCGGATCGGCTTCCATTCACCGCTCGATACACCTATAGCGCATCCACGCGACGATTTGGCGGGGGCCGGACTGCGTATCGTGCGGAGCTGTATGGCCTTTTCCGCATCCTTTCACCCCCGCACGCTCTACTACAATTTCCACCTGCCCGTTAAAATCCCGACTTACAAGCTCGAGGATGTCCGACCGCTCATACAGCACAAGATGCTCGCGTGCTGTGAAACGGTGATGCAAACGGCCGCGGCGTTTAGCTTGACGAGTTGCGTTGAGAACGAATTAACGACCTGCGAGCGTTCAGAGCTCCTGCACGAAGCGCTCGCACGATTCTATCCGCGGTTACAGTTCACGCTGGACGTCGGGCATGCGATAAAGGCCGAAGCGTATCATGACAGGACGACGGGGCAGGAGAACAATGAGCGCTTCATGGATTATCTCACGCGATGGGTGAATCACTGCGGTCAAAAGATGCTGGTAGCGCATGTGCATGACTGCGCATATAACGGCTCGGTGCTCCAGGATCACCTCTCGCTCGGCCAGGGTGTGCTGGATCTTGAGCGGGTATTCACGCTCCTGAAATCGACCCCCTGCACCTATCTGCTGATCGAGACCTTCTGGAAGAGCCGCACGCGAGAAGAGATGGATTACGAAGAGCTCAAACGAAACGTCGAGCTGGTACGCAGCTACTGGTGAACGGTGCGGGGTGGGACAACTACCGGATTCGGAGTAACGTGAACCAGAACGTACGCGTGACAGATCCATACAAAATCAGTACTCAAAGCCGGCATGAAACGGGCTCTGATTCTGGATTTCGTGACGGTACGGCTACGAATGGAGGACGGTTTGTCCCCTGATGAGCCGCTCCCCACAATTCTGACGGGGGCTACGCGGGCTCAAAGGCGCCCCATAATCCCGCTTCCCTTTTATATTTATGGATGCCCGCGTTATGCTCTACCAGCAAAAGAACGTCCCTAGCGGGTGGACCGGGAAAAGATGAGTGAGGTTGTGGTCTGCGAAGACCTGAGCGAACTAAAAGGCGCGGTACCGAAAAAGGAGCGGACGTTCGTGATGATCAAGCCGGGTGGCGTTGAGCGCGGCCTTGTCGGCGCGGTCATTGAACGATTCGAGCGAACGGGCTTGACCATCGCCGCGTTGAAGCTGGTTCAGCTCACGAAGCAGGTGGCGGAGAGGCAGTATGCGGAGCATAAGAGCGAGTATTATTACGAGCCGTTAATCGCCTATATGATCTCAGGCCCCACGATCGCTCTGGTGCTCGAAGGCGAAGATGCCATCAACGTCGCACGTGAGACCGCGGGCAAAACAGACCCGCGCGAGGCACTGCCCGGCACGATTCGCGCAGATTTCGGGATCGATACGCGGCATAATGTGGTGCATGCGTCCGATTCTGAGGCTGCAGCGACGCGCGAAATCGAGATCCATTTCCCTGAGTTGCGTGCACGGGCTCTTTACGTAAAACAATCGCTCGTGTGAACGAATTCGTGAACGCTGCGGTACTCTGTCACCTCCCGATTCTACCACAAGCTGCATGCAGAGCGCGCCCCTAAGCGTGTCCCTCCTGAGTAACGACGTGGTAGCGATCCTGGAATTAGAGCGGCGCGGTCATAGGGGGAATGATCTTCAGGAGTGCGAAGAAGAAGAAGGTCGCCAGTGCGAGGACGGTCGCGTGCTTCAGCCCGGCAATCACTTTACCCTCGCCCATCTTTCCCGCTACCAGACCCGTGCAAACGCCCTGAATAATCCCGCAATGGAAGAAGAGCATCTTCATCCGCTCAACCTGCCCGATGGCCGTAAAAATGCTATATATCCCCACCTCCTCTACACGCGCCGAAGCCTCCACCATCATTGGAATAAAGGAGTGGTAGAGCACGAGCAGGACGCCAAGAAAGACGAAGAAGATGGTGTAGCAGATAATCACATAGACGCTCATATCCGAGATGCGTTCATTCTCCAGGGTTCGCAATTCCATAACGTCATCTGCCGCCACCTTCAGGATCTCGCCCACATCGCCGCCTACCTGGTACCCTTCGATAATAATTGCTATTGAACGCTTAATGGTGCGCGTGGGGTAGCGTCGGGCGAACATGCGTAACGCATCTTCGAACGAGACACCCCAGGTGAGATGGCAGACCAGTGTTCGGAGCCCGTCCGTCAGCACACCGTAATTCCCTTCCGCGGTCAGCGAGAAGGCATCGATCAAGGTGAGCCCTGCGCGTTTCGCCTGCGCGAGATCGCGCAGCAAGCCGGGGAATTCATTATCCGCCTTCCGCTCTCGCTTCTGCTCCACGTACAGGTACGCGGTCGGCGGGATAGCGGCGACCAGTGCTGCGAGGATGTATGCATCGGTGGGTGCCACAAATTCCCAGCTATAGATATATGCGAGGAGCATGAGACAGCCGCCAATGGCGCCCGAGATATAGCCCAACCGCAAGGGATTCTCACGAAAGACCCCGATCGGGTCCCGGAGTATCCGTAATATCCGCGCCTCCTGACGTCTGCGCTCCAGTGCTGTTAACAGCCGATCTTCTGCCATGGTTTCTTACTTTATTACTCCGATGATATCGTACCGACGAGGAAGATAAAGCCCGCGGAGCCCAGTGGTATAACGAGGTAAATGATCGCGGACAAGCCCTCGATTGACGCCCCGCCGAGAAAGACCAGGATTGAGAGCACCACCACGAGCAAGAGCGGGGCCGCGACCACCCCGATCACATAGAATTCCGCAAAGAGCTCGAGCGTCGTGATAAAATCTTGATACCGCTTCCGCCGCTCTGCCATATATTCCTGCGCCGTATTCACGAAATACGAGCCCATATCACCGCCCGAGAGCGTGGTGGTTACCGCACCCTGCAAGAATGCACGCATATTCGTGGAGGGCGTTGTGGCCACGAGCTTCTTGAGTGCCGTGATGAAATCGAAGCCGAGCAGCTCCACGTCCCGCACCAGGAGCTTCAACTCCTTGCTTACCTCACCGTACGTCTCCTCCGCGCCCGCGAGCTTCTTGAAGATCGAAAACGGATACACACCGATCGAGGCCATCGCAGAGATGTAACTGATCGCGTACGGGAGATTCTCATCGATCCTGCCCTTGCGCTCCCACGCCTTGATGCGCGGGTAGTAAAGAAAGCCCGCGTAGGTACCCAGGAATGCGAGTAAAGCGAGCATGATGCTCATCGCGATATCGAACTCGCCCAGGGTGAACTCAGCAAGCAGCGAAAGGATCAGGTAGCGGAGAAGGATGTAGATCGAAACGGCAACGCCAGCCGCAATGAGCGAATAGAAGACCGCCTGCGAGAGCCAGCGCTCGACAGGTATGAAGATGCGCGCGCTCAGGAGCTGCTCACGGAGCTGCTCGTACTTATCGCGGCGCTTTATGAAGTAGCCGCGAAATAATCCCGTGGCCGTGCCCCATGTTCGTGCTCCCTCGGTTTCTGCACTCATTGCGCTTCGCTCTCGTGCTCCTCCTGGACTATCAACTTCTCCGTAGCTGCTGGATCTATACAGTAATCGAGTAACACCCGATTGAGCGATTGGAAGTCGTTCATCCCACGCGCACGCATCGCCTCCAAAATCCGTCTTCTGCGTGAAAATTCCGCCACCAGTTGCTCCTCGGACATGTTCAACTTCTCCATGATCTTCACGAAAACCCGTGATTCGCCGGTGAACTCGAACTCGTCAGGCCGCCAGGTGAAGAGCTCATTCGTCTTCAGCAGCTCATCCTCGAAATCGATCCCCGTGACCTCGATTATCTTCGTACAGCGTCGCACAGGCCGCTCTTCCACCTTCACCTGGCGCTGGATCGCGATGATATCCAGGCTGTCAAGGAGCATGAGCGGCACGTCAATGGGGTGCTTGGTCAATCGTTTCACCACCGTAGTCGCGGATTCCGCATGTATCGTGGAGAGGGTAATGTGCCCGGTCGCCATAGCCTGAAAGAGCGTATGTGCCTCTACGCCCCGCACCTCACCCACGAGCACGTATTCCGGCCGCTGCCTGAGCGCCGTTCGAAGCAGGTCGTACATCTCGATGGCATACCCGCCCTCTTCCACCTGCCGGGTCACCGCCGGGATCCAGTTCTGATGCAACAAGTTGATCTCCCGGGTGTCCTCGATCGAGACGATCTTGCTCTCAGGTGGTATGAACATCGCGATCGCATTGAGCACCGTGGTCTTACCTGAGGCGGTGCCGCCGGCAATGAGGATATTCGCCCCGTTCTCCACCGCCATCCAGAGATACGCCATCATCTCCATGGAGAACGTTCCGTACTCCACGAGGTTGATCGGTGTGAAGGGCGTCTCCCGGAATTTGCGGATCGTGAAGGTCGAGCCCCGTGTCGTGACCTCACTCCCGATACTCAACTGCAACCGGTCCTTGGTGGGCAGTGAGGCGTCCAGGAGAGGGCGCGCCAGCGAGATGTGCCGTCCCGAGCGCTGTGATAACCGGTAGATCAGCGCGTCCAGCTCCTCGCGATTAAAAATGATATTGGTCTCGATGGAGCCGTAATTCCGGTGGAAGACATAGAGTGGTATTTCCGGCCCGTCGGCTGAGATATCCTCCGCCATCTTGTCACGGATGAGTGGATCTAACTTCCCATAGCCGATGAAGTCCCGCGTGACATAGTACATGATCTTATCCATACTATCCGGGTTGATGCTCCCCTCCACGCCGAACTCCTTCAGCACGAGCTCTACGCGTTCCCTGAGGAAAGTTACGGGCTCCTGGAGCTCAGTAAGGCCTACATCCAGGGTCTCATAGAGGTACGTCTTGATCTCTTTCAAAAGCTCGCGCTCGCCTTCCGTGAGCTCCACTTCGTGAACGGTGTAAATGGGCGGATTTGTCTCCGTGATGTGCACGTACGCCCAGGGCTCATTCACCGGATACGTCTCGAGATCGTCCAGCACTTCTGCGCTTTCACGCGCTCCTCGTACTCCTCCGCGTGCTGCAAGATATGAAGCGAACGAGAGTGCATCGCTATCCGCCCCGTCATCGAGCCCCTCGGTAACAGGATCTGGCAGCGCGGCCTCACCGGGGTTTGCCGCCACAGCCCCACCTTTTACCGCCGCGATTGCTGCCTTCAGCGTGTCATCGGCTGCGCTCTTTTTCGCCCGGATACGTTCCAACGTGGCTAACGCTTCCTGCTCTTCCGCCTGTAATTTCGCACGAGCGTCCGCATTACCTGCTGTCTCTGCCTTTTGGAGCTGCGTTTGTACCCGGGTGAGTATCCGCTCCTGTAGCTTCTCCGCTTTCTCGATTTTTTTTGACTCGCTCAAAGCGCGTAGCAGCTGCTTCTTCGCAACAGCCTCGTCTACAGTGCCACCCATTGCGTTCTCATCCCTCCTTGCCGCTTTGACCTCCATGTTCAGGAATGTGGGTTTATTAATTACTTGCTATACCGTCTGAGCAGGAGCATCTCCCTCACTTTGATGACGAGAATCACCACAACCACCGCCACGACCCCGACGATGAGCCAGATGAGCAGCCACGAGAGCCCTCGCCCGCCCTCCTCAGGCGCGGGAGTGGGTTCAGCAGTTGGCACTGGCGTGGGTGCGGGCGTTGGCGTCACCGTCGGACTCGGTACTGGCGTCACCACCGGCTCAGGAGTCAGCAGTGTGACGGTAAAAGCAAAAAGCTTGTTACGACCAAATTTACCTTCCACGAGCACGCTATCACCGATCGAGATATTCTTGAGCTCTGCGTTATAGGCCACCGCCAGCGTGCCTGTGCCGTCGTCTAGCTCCAGCTCCGTTTCGCCTGCGGCGAGCACGAGGCGCGTAACATCCCCTTCCAGGCTGACCGATTGATCAAGGTAATATCCCGGGAACTCTTTGAGTTCCTGTACCGTCACCCGGGTGTAAACAAGGGAGACATCTTCGATAACGCGATCCGCATAGATGAGCCCGCGATCGCCGGGATCGTCAGGATCGCTGACCTTACCGCCGGCATAGATGCCCGTGATCAGCACGCGCTGCCCTTTGTAAAACTCCCGGAGCAGTCGCGGATCACAAATAACGAGCACCTGATCCTCCAGGTCAAAATCGTCCGCCAGGGTGAGCACCCCGGTACCTCCCGGCTCGAAGGTCTGAATCCCTTCACTCACATTCGATGATGGCTCAATGTTGGTAGCAATCTCAATAACCACACCCGAGACCGTCACTTCTCTCCCCACGTAGTTTTCGTTAAGACTGGAAATCCTGAGCTCTGTCGCCCCGGTGGTGCACGGAGCCAGCGCCAGCATAAGGACCAGCAGGGTCAGCGCGAACACCGCAAGAATTCCGTTCCTTACTCTCATCGCTCCCCTATCCTTTTATCGAGCAAAACATATACCGTTTGCCCATAGGTAGAACCCCACTACTATATATAACATGAGGTTCCGATGGAAGATACGATGGGATAGGCGGTAAGAGAGGCGGCGAGAAGAAGAAAGATGGCCAGCCGTAAAAAAGGTGTCGCACGGTTTATACTCGTTGTGTTCCTATCAGTGCTCGCGTTCGGTATATACGCTGCACCGGTGCATGCGGGCGTAAGTCCTGAGGTGGGGCGCGCTATTTACCCCTACGATAACGACTTTGTCGTTGGTGAGAAGAATTTAAATTTCTTCAATGCAGCAGGAGATCTCATATCTGAAGGCTGGATTTTGAGTAATAGGGACCAAAATAATATTGTTATTCCATTTAATGGAGCCTTTGATTCCAGCCGATATGCAGACGCACTGGTTCCAGAGAAATATACTCTCGAATATATTGTGTTCGATACGTCCGGTGAACCCGTTATCGAAAGTTATACAATCATAGCTATATCACCAAATTTAGAAGTAACACCAATTGTAAAGGATGTAGAAGGATTTGACTGGGTTACTAGAGGTATGGAAATAACTTTTAGAGTTGATACAGAATTACTGATTATAAAGGGGCCACTTCCAAATTATGTCACCTATAAACTTGTCGATAACCGGAATGTACAACGGAAGGATATTAATGGCATATCGCTAACTAACAGAGATGTCAGTGGTAGCAATGTGGATTATCTGACGATAAACACAACAGGTATGCGAACTGGTGAGTATAGGCTCAGTATAGAGACTGATCCTGAGACAAACAATGGACTTGATACCGAAGGAGATGTAGCGACTTTCACAGTAAGAAGCAAAGGAATCACTATAGAACCAGACCTAGAAAAACAGACTGTTACCGAAGAAATCGTTTTTACGATCTCTACCACCCCAAACACACCCTTTCAGTTAGATGTGACATGGGGGTTACCCTCAAATATGAGAGTCTTAGGGCTCTCGCCTCCGATAGTAAGCGAATCTGATAAGGATGGGCTAATATCTGTGAATGCAATATTTACCGAAACGGGCTCTTATGAGATTACCGCAACAGAAGCTGTTATGGACACGACTGATAGCATATTCGTAGATATTGTGCCCTACGAAGCTGAATTAGCAGTCAAAAGAGATCCCCCAATCTATCACATTGGAGAAAAGGTTGTGATTGACGTTTCCGCAACAGCCGGCGCGAGCATAACCCTTGCAATTGAAGAAGAAGTGGTTGATGCCGGACTGGATGTTGATGACGATGAATATTCATGGGACACTGAAAATTTAGCCCCGGATTCGTATAAGGTATCGATATGGGTCCTCCCCTTCTCAGATCCAGAAACAGATCCCCCGGATGCTTCGATTACCGTGATATTGATTCGCGGTGGGCTCTTCGCAAAGCCGAGCGCGGGCTTTGTCGTGCCTGGCGATAAATTTAATATCAGCGGCATCGTTCCCGGTAGGGATCGCGTAGACATCTTAACGATCGCACCGGATGGTGGGGGCGGTCGTGGTTTCGACCACACGGACATCATCGAAGATACAGGAATACTCGATGCGCCCGGCCTCACCTACGAGACCACCGGTGTAGACAAAGAGGGTGAATTCGAGACCGAGAAGATCGCCGTTAATAAGGCCTCTGATCTCGGTACCTACACGATCATCGCGTTGAATTACGGTCGCGACGGCGAGTGGGGAATGAGCCGGGAGAGCAACCTGTTGAAAGCCATCAGCAACAATTACGCCACTGATCTGGGAACAAAGACGACCGATCAAATCCTGGCGATCGTGAAGGACCGGACGATCGAGGCTTCGGGGACTGACGATCTGTTGGGCCTCGCAACGATCGATGTCGAGCCGGGTTTTGTCACGGTTGATCCCTTGGCGGACGTCCCACTCGGCGATGATATTACGGTGACCGGCACGACCAATCGGCAAATAAACACCGCGATCATCGTTACCGTTGCGGGCGCGGACGAGCGCACGCCGAGCTTGAAGCCGAACGTCACAGAGGTCGAAGAGAACAAAACGATCTATTATAATAGCTTTGAGACCACCTTTGCTACCGAATCGGCGAATATCGGTTCGTATATCGTGACCGTGGACGATGGCGACGGGCATACCGCCTCGACAACCCTTACCATCCTGCAGGCTGAAGAGCCCGCAGTGAACGTGAGCGCGACACGACCATCCCCCACATCCAGGGGCATGGACGTGAATGAGAGTGTCGCGGAAACCCCGACGCCCACACCGACACCGCAACCCACCCTGACGCCGTCTGAACCGCCGGTCATGGAGTCCACCGCTGTGGGGCCTGGTTTTCTCTCACTCTGGATCATCCTCATGATCCTCTGGTTCGTTATCGCTATCATAATCGCGGTATGGGTCTACCGGGACGCGACCGACCGCGGTCAGAACGCCATGCTCTGGGTGATCATCGTGCTCATCCTCAGCGTTGTGGGCCTGCTTATATGGCTCGCCCGGCGACCAAAGGCGAAGCAAGAAGTATGAGGAGCTTTCGTTACGTACATTCGATCGCATTCGTTCGGTCGTAAACGCGGTCACTCACCGTTGAACCGCTCAGCCCATTTTAATAAAGCGAAAGAAGGTGAAAAGTCGTGGTGAGCTCGTCGATCACCGTATAGAGTGGATTGCGTCCAGGAGCCCGTCCATCTTCCCGGTCTTCGAGACGATAACCGCGGACTTCAGGATGTAGCTCTGCACGTCGTCTTTGTAAGCCTCGATGATGTCCTCGCCTCGCTCAGATGCCGTGAGCACAATAACAGCAATGTCCTTCAACTGCTCATCAGCCTTTATCTGCTTGAGCACCTCCAGACCGTCAATCTTGGGCAGCCGGAGATCCAGCAGGATGACATCCGGCTTCGGATAGGTCCGCTTCGAGGCGAATGCACCGCGGTTATAAAGGAAATCGAGCGCCTCTTCACCATCTTTACATACCCAGATACGCTGCACACGCTCGCTCTGCTCCAATGCGTTCTTTATAATGAGCACATGCTCTTCCTGATCTTCCACCATCAAGATCTTCAACTCAGCTTTGCCCATGTTCTTCACCACGTTCAGGATCGCTCCAACGCGCCACTAATGCGCTTCTCACTGCCGCTTTCAGATACTGGTATACCCTTTCGCCCCGGCCCGCACCGCTTCCACGATGAGCTCCGGCGTCTTCGGGGATGGAACGATGAGCATGAGGATCACCGCCGCAAGATCGCCTGCCGCGACGCACGTAGCGTTAAACGCGCTATGCTGTGTACTCAAAACTCCATCTCTTCCTTTGTGTAGATGGTGAAGCCCGTTCGATTGTAGAAGAGGGGGTAATATTGGAGGTTGTGATTGGTATAGCGCATCTTCACGATCCCGAGATAGCGCTCCAGGATATCCTTCTCACGGCGGTAATCCAGGTGGATGATCGCATCAGAGAGGAAATCCTCGACACCGTATTTACCGAACCGGTTATCACCTTGATGGATCTCGGAAATGATGAAGCTCGTCATATCCAGCTGTCTCAACTCGGTGAAAAAGCGGTAGATCTCCTTGCGTGGATTCTTGACGGTGGTGAGTGTATAGAGCGCATTGAGTGGATCAATTACCAGAAGATCGTAATCTTCGCGATCCGGCAGGTCCATGAGAAACGTCTTCGCCTTCTTGATCGAATTGAGCTCAAAGCGCATATCCACCCCCACCGTCTGATCGATCATGGCGTGATCAACGATCGTCAGATTGTCCGTCGCTTCAGTCATTCCCAGCCGCTCCATCTGCTGTTTTAAGCTCGCAATCTCCTGCTCAAAGGTGACGTAGAGCCCGTGCAGGTGCTCTTTCACTGCATTGTTATACAGGATACTATAAGCGACGGAACTTTTCATGCACCCCGGGGTTCCACAGATTAAGGAAACGGTTCCTTTCGGAATGCCACCCTCTAATTGCTCATCCAGCCGATCAATGTAGGTCTTTATTCGTTCCATCTTTTCGTTGCCTCATTGTCTGTATGGACTTAAATAGCTTTCCTCTTCATGTTGTTCGCTGAGTAAGATAGTCAATTCGCACCGCGTTGAAGAGGCTCCTTTTTATTGCTTGCCGTCGAATCGCTAACACGACTGCGGGAGAGAACAGAAAGGAATACCCGAAGAAGTGCGATTTCACACCTGCTGTAGAAGCATGAAGGATGACGAGGGACATGACGCTCACCTGTGATGTCCTGGTGGTCGGTGCAGGGCCTGGAGGAAGCAGTGCGGCCAGTGCTGCGGCAGAAGCCGGTGCTCGCACGATCGTGATCGAGAAAAAGAGCAGGATCGGTGTCCCGGTACAGTGTGGCGAAGGGATAGGCGCGTATCTCTTGCCGTTCCTCCCCTTTACCATTCCACCCGAGCAGCTTGTCTGGACGCTGAACGAGATCGCCTTCTGGGCAGACGGCGTGACCACCCGGCGAACCGGAAAGCTCTGGACGACGCACCTGCTGAATCGCGCAGCGTTCGATACGTGGTTAGCCCGTCGTGCGGAAGAGCAAGGAGCACAGGTACTTAGAGAAGCGGAGCTTATCGGTCTGACCGTAAAGACCGGGTACACGGTGACGAGCGCAACGGTGAAGACCCCGGCGGGGGTCCGGGAGATCGCGCCGCGGGTGCTCATTGCAGCCGACGGTGTTGATACAACCGTCTTGCGGCTCCTGGGCTTCAAGCCTGATAAGCAAACGAGCTGCGGGAAAGTACTGAGCTACGAAATGGCGAATCTGCAGTTGCGTAACCCGCACCGTTTTCAGGTGTTTCTGGGCGAGTTCGCGCCCGGCGTTTATGCCTATGTACTCCCCAAGTCGCGAACAACCGCGAACGTCGGCGTGGGCACGATCGTACCCGAAAGAAAGCTGCAGGAGTGCTATGACGCGTTCATGGATTTGCCACCGGTGCGCGCGCAAATGGGCACGAGCACCCTCGTGCAGGACAAGAGCGGGTGGGCGCCGATACGGGCCTTCACGAAGCAGTGGGTTTATGATAACGTGTTACTGGTGGGTGATGTGGCAAATCAGACCTTCAAGCCGTTTGTCGAGGGGATCATGCCCGCGATCATCTGCGGCGATCGCGCAGGGAAGACCGCAGCGAACTTCATTCGCGGCAAAGGCCCGCTGACCGCCTATCCTGCACAGGTCCGCACCAGAGTAGGCCCGCTTTTCGCGGAATCTGATCAGCTCATTCCCGTCCTCTATGAACTGGGCACGTCACGAGATCCCCGGGATCACGTGCTCCAGCTTTGCCTCTTCGCCAATATTATCTCGGTGAAGCAGTTCGAGCATCTGCGCCGTGCTGATACTGATTACGCTACGATTACGAGGATCGTCGAGCGGTGGAACCGGAGCATGTTCAGGCAGCCGGTGGCAGATCTTATTGAGCGGCTGGGCTTCCTGTATCTCCGCCTGAAGAACAGATAAAACGGGTCGTTCCATGCTTTCACGCTCTGGGAAGGGTGTGCCGTGCCCATCGAAACTATTTTAGTAAGCGGTTTCTACCCCTGCATCAAGAGGTAGGTATCGAAGATGATGATAACGCTGGGGCAGACGATTCCGTACACAGAGATCACCCTCATGCAGGTGATCGTGGCGATTATCGTCCTCATCATCGGATGGTTGGGTGCGAGGCTCATTATCGGGCTATTCAAGAGGGAACTGGCGAAGACGAACCTGCCGGAGCTGAGTGTGGAGTTCCTCGGACGGTTATTCAGCGTTCTTCTCTACGTGGTCGTGATACTGCTGGCCGTACGAGCGCTGGGCATCGCTGTCAGCTCGGTCGTTCTCGGCCTTTCGGCGGTCCTCGGCCTGGTCCTGGGCTTTGGGATGCAGGACACGCTGACCAATGTCTTTGCGGGCATCTGGCTGGCGGCACTGCGGCCAATTGACAAGGATGAAGTGGTGACCACGAACGGACAGACGGGGATAGTAAGCGCAGTCGGCATGATGGCCACCGAACTCCTGACGTTCGATAACAAATGCATCACCATTCCCAACAAGCTCGTCTGGGGCAGTCCGATCATCAATTTCACGCGCATGCCCACAAGGCGGGTGGACGTTGATGTCGGTGTCAGTTACGCAACCGATCTGGACAGAGCGATTCCGATCGCGATGGCGCTGATGAAGGGCCATGCGCTGGTACTCGATGATCCTGCGCCGACGGTTGCTGTTCTTGAACTCGCTGATTCGTCCGTGAACCTGCAACTCCGCGCATGGGCGAAGACCGCGGACTGGTGGACGGTCCTGGTCGACCTGAGGAAGGCCGTTCTCGAGGCATACCGGCGTGAGGCTGTGGAAATACCGTTTCCACAGATGGACGTGCATCTGAAGCACGCGTGAACCGGCATGAAGGGCAGGAGGCACGGAAACACTTCCGTACGTGACTGAACGTCTGAATGGAGGCGCGCGTCCTGTTCCCTCACGTTTTTTCGAGCGGATGAGCTTGTTCGCGCGCTTTCCGGCCCCTGGATCGGTAAAACCGCCGTTTCAGAACCGCCTTCTCCGCACCAATGATCAGCTCGACGAGGCGCTCGTTCAGTTCGCTCTCTTGCTTCAGCAGTTCTGCGGCATCATCTACAGAGAGCCCTCGGCCCGCGAGCGCAAGTAATGCGGCCTTGCCGTACCTGGCAATCAGGTCGGCCGATGTGGTGAGGTCTGTGGCCCGTTTACCGCCCGTCTTTTCGCCCTTTCCGACACGTTTCCGCAGTTCACGTCGTAGCACAGCCTCATCCACGTTCACGGCACCGATACGCCATGACTCGCATTCTGGACACTGTAAGTGCGCAGGATCCACGTCATGCACACGCTGAATTGCGGTATACTGCCAGCATTCAGTACAGACGAACGTCAGGGACTCGTCCCGGAGCCGCGCGCTCACGTAATTATGGATGACCTGGTGCATCCGCTCGGGCGGAATGAGTTCGTAACTGTGCTTCAGCGAAGCCCCGATGCCACCGATCGGACTGACCTCAGCACCGTGTAGCACCGCTATCTGCAGGTCACCGGCATGGATTCGCTTCAAGAGCGCGGCAGTCAGCGGCACATCCACGTCCTTATCCTCAGCTTCTCGCAGCGCTTCCGTGAAGACCGCAGTATCCTCAAACGTTCGGATCACCTTTCCCAGGTCGAGTTCGGTCAGTGCGGCATCCCGGGCAATGGCACCAAACCGACGTCCAACATGGATGAATCGCATCTTAAACAACCTGCTTCGTGCTAATGCACTCCTTGCGAGCGGTTCGATGGGGCGTGCCGCGAGATCGCAAATGATCGCCCTGACGTCCTCAGGCGCCACGTCCGTCCCCGTGAGCCTCATGATGATCCGGTACGGATCCTGCTGCACGCCCACGGGCGTTCCGAGCCGATCTGAGAGCGCGGAAGCCAGGAGCATGGCGAAGGTCCGATTCGCTCGGAGCCCAAAAGAGCACTGCAGGATGATCTGGTCTCGACAGCGTTCGAGTGTGAGGAGCTCATCAGAAGGCACGGGATACCCGCTTTTCCGCTGTCGGACGACTTCGTCCAGTGCTCTGTTAAGCGTCTGCTGGGTACCCGGATAGCGCTTCAGAGCGTTCAGGTCGCTCATCCTCGCTGATGGCGCTCTGGTAGAGCCGAGTTCGTCAGCCACGAACCGCCGAATGGCGCCCACCTCACGGGCTATCGTATAGGGTACAGGTATCTCCTCACCGGCCCAGCTCGGGATGGACCCGGTGGGATCCTCTTCTCGCTTCACGTAGATCCGCTCACCATAGATGTGCAAGATCTTCCAGGCACGGCCGCCTTCGATGAACTTGTTGCCCGGGCTCCCGTACTCAGCCACAAACGCCTCATCCAGAACGCCAACCGGAACGTCATCCTCGTCAATCACGAGGAAATGGCGTTCCTCAGGGATCATGGAAAGGTGCTCGAAATAGTAACTGTAGAGCGGTTTTATCCGCTGTGGCCGCAGAAAGACCCGATCTTCAGGCGAGAACCACAGGAGGCGCGGGATGCGCGTGTGCATGTAGCTGAGGACGCCGACGAGCTCGACCTCTTCGAGGTTGCGGTACGGATACGCCTTTCTCAGTACCGTTAAGGCTTCGTCAAAGCTCCAGCGACGCTTGAACAGGAGCAGGCCAGCGAGTTGATGAGCGAGGACATCAAGTGGCTTCTCAGGTATGTCCGCGGGCTCTAACTCGTCGGCGAGCGCGCGGCGACAGATGGCCAGCGCCTCCAGTGAATCGTCCGAATCCTGGACGACGATCGCACCGTGCGCAATCCCGCCGATTCGATGCCCGCTGCGCCCGATCCGCTGAAGGAGCCGTGTTACCTGCCGGGGCGAGTTATATTGAATCACAAAATCCAGCCGTCCGATATCAATCCCCAGCTCCAGCGAGCTCGTGCAGATGATCCCGAGCAGCTTTCCCTCCTTTATGCCGCGCTCGACCGTAATTCGAGATGGTTTAGAGAGCGAGCCATGATGCACCCCCATGAGAAAGTCCAAGTCCCAGACGCGGAATCTGCTGCCGAGGATCTCGGTGATTGAGCGTGTATTGGTGAAGATCAGGGTTGATTCATGCGCCTCCACCAGCTCCCGCATCAATCGTAATCGTGCGGCAACCTCGGGATAGGTATAGAGCTCCTTTGCTAGCTGGTAATCTTCTACATCCGGTTTCGGATAGTGCACCGTCACCTGTATGGAGCGCGCTACAGAGACGTTAACGATCTCGCAGTCTCGCTCGGTACCCACCAGGAACTTCGCTACACGCTCAGGCGAGCCGATGGTAGCTGATAAGCCCATGAGCTGAAAGTCGCCCTCCTTCAGGTACCGGAGTCGTTCCAGGGCGAGTGCAAGTTGGGAGCCGCGTTTGTCGATCGCGAGCTCATGCACCTCATCCACAATCACCCAGCGGACCGCGGATAGATGCTGCCGCATGATCCTGCCCGGTAAAATCGCCTGTAACGTCTCCGGTGTGGTGATCAGGATATCGGGCGGGACCATCGCCTGCGCTTCACGCTCCCGGGTCGAAGTATCGCCATGGCGCATACCCAACCGAAGATCGAGTCGTTTGCACCACCACTGCAGCCGCTCGAGCATATCACGATTCAGGGCCTTGAGCGGCGTGATGTACAGGAGCTTGATGCCCGGCTCTCGTGCTCGCTTCAGAAGTGCATCCAGCACTGGCAGCAGGGCCGATTCTGTCTTGCCCGTTGCGGTCGGCGCGATCAACAAGACGTTCTTTCCGGCCATGATAAGTGGTATCGCCCTGCTTTGCGGCTCTGTAGGGAGCGTGAAGCCCTTCTCGCTAATAGCACGCTGGAGCGGGCTCGAAAACGCTTGAAACACATCAGATGGCATTGCTCGTAACGATCGTATCTGCTGTACGTACTACTGAGATCTGCAAGCAGAAAAAGTCGCAAACGGCTACGTGCACGTTGTATTCCAAAAACGCGAAACTGCGGGGGGAGGCAAAAGCTAATATGATGAGAAGACAACGGATATTCAGGCTCCCGGTTATCAACGAGGTTAGAACATGAGCAGCTTATTTCATCTCCCGCGAGGCGTCATACCGGCCTGCGACGTACGGGATCTGCGAACGCTACGAAAGCTGGTTGAGGCCACCTGCGATCTCGAGGGTATCGTGGGCTATAAAATCGGCGCGCTCCTTGGCTTGACCTATGGGCTCCCGCAGCTGGTGGGCACTATCGAAGAGTACACCGCGTTGCCGGTGATCTACGACCATCAGAAGGCGGGCACGGATATTCCGGAGATGGGCGAGCAGTTCGCGGCCGTCTGCGCAGACGCGGGCGTAAAAGGTGTTATTATCTTCCCCCAGGCGGGTCCGTCGACCGAGGCCGCCTTTATCGATGCACTCTTCGCGGAGCGGTTAGTGCCACTCGTGGGTGGCGAGATGACGCACCCACGCTATTTAGCGACCGAAGGCGGCTTTCTGCGAGCTGACGCGCCTGATGCGATGTACTCGCTCGCCGCCGAGCGGGGCGTGACACATTTTATCGTGCCCGGGAACAAACCCGCGGTCATTAACCGCTACCATCATCTGCTGGCTCAACGGGTACCAGAGCCGGCATACAGTATGCCGGGCATTGGACGTCAGGGCGGAGCTATTCGAGCAGCTTTTAACGCCCTGGAGGGTGCACCCGCATATGCGATCATCGGTGCGAGCATTTATGAACAGGACGATATGGCAGCGGCGGCGCGGCGCTTCTGCGCTGAAGCGCTCCAGGATACTACCGGAACTGCGGGACCATGAGCTGGGAAGATGAGAAAAGGCGCATAGGGGAAGAGCTCGTACGCGCATTGTACCGCCATGGCCTGATCAGGACGTGGTATCGCGATAATCCGCGTGGTTGGACGCTCGTCTCCGGGCTCTGGAGCCCACTGTATATCCAGCTTCGGCCGCTGTCCTCCTATCCTGAGCTGCTCAAGACCGTGGGCGTCGCATCAGGACGAATGATCGCGGAAGAATGTGCAGACCTCACCCGGGTCATCGGCGTTGCGACTGCAGGTATACCGATCGCGACCGCCATATCGCTTATGGCGAACATCCCCGCCGGTTTCACGCGGCGATTGGAAGGGGTGCGGTCCTTGCAGGATCTGAACCAGCACCTCAAGGGCTATGGCGAGCATTCGATGATCGAGGGTGTTTTAGAGGAGGGCGATCGTGTGGGGATCGTGGACGATCTCGTAACGAAGTTTGATAGCAAGCTGCTCGCCCTCAAGCAGCTGGAATTCGAGCTACAGCTCCGCGGCTTGCACCAGGTGACCTGCCCGGACATCATCGTGGTTCTTGATCGCGAGCAGGGCGCGAGCGAACGCGCGAAGGACTACGCCATCACGCTGCACAGCCTCATCCCCTTTCGCTCCCGGGGTATCATGTGGCTTAAGGACGTACTTGCTGATCGTGAATACGAGATCATTTGCGATTACCTGCACCATCCAGAGCACTATCAGGATCCGCATGTGCACGCAGAGCTTGCCGCGCTCGTACCAACGCGGTAGCGCCTCAGCTGAGCTCCGCTCAGAGCCGTGGATTCTGCGGGCAGGATAACGCCGGCTCGCCCGATAGCCAGTACGCGCAGTGCTGACAGAGGTCACATTCCACGAGCTGGTCCTGCAGTCCTGCCCTGGTTTTGTTCACGAGCTGGGGATCGGCCACCTGCGCTCGCCCCATCGCCACGAGATCCGCTTGTTCCGCTTCGAGTATCTGTTGCGCCAGCGCCAGGCTGCGTATGTTTCCCGCGCAGATGACCGGAACATCGACGACCGCCTTTAGCGCGGCTGCGAGCGGAACGTGCACAGCCGCACCCAGCTCCTTCGTGGGCACCATGTGCTCCATGCTCGCATAGGTGCCCGCGGCAACGCTGATTATGTCCGCGCCTGCATCCACAAGCATCGGTGCAATTTCCGTCGTCTCCGCTAAGCTCAGCCCGCCGTCAACGTACTCATCGGCGCACATACGGCAACTCAGCGGCAGAGTACCGACCGTAGCACGTACGCGCCCGATCACTTCGCGCACGATTCGACAAGCTCCCGCCATACTCATCCGATCGCATATTCGAGTACGCGGAGAGAAAACCCCCGAGCAGATACCCAAAGGCCGCGTGGATCTCTATCAGATCCGCACCTGCTCGTTTCGCTCTGAGCGCGGCCTGCGCGAAATCGTCCTCGATACGCTGGATCTCCGCGATGCTCAGCTCCCGCGGACACTCCTGCATCACCGGACAGGGAATGGCGGAGGCCGCAACGAGCGGCTGGCCGGTAATGGCTGAGCGCGTCTGTCGCCCGAAATGGATGAGCTGCGCGGCCGCCACCGAGCCGTTCGCTTTGATCGCGGCGAAGAGCTCGGCACAGCTCGCTTCATGCTGCT
The DNA here is from genome assembly GCA_049975405.1 of Candidatus Methanospirareceae archaeon. Classification (GTDB taxonomy): domain Archaea; phylum Halobacteriota; class Syntropharchaeia; order Alkanophagales; family Methanospirareceae; genus JACGMN01. Next base: position 392 of record JBNGDK010000017.1, on the reverse strand, counting down.
CGGTCGTCAACCGGAGCATGTTCGTCGCGCCCGCGCCATCAGCCGAAACGGCGATACAGCCCACCATGGTTAGTCCTGTACCGCCCCGGGCAATCTCGCGATAGAACCGCAGGAGACGATCAGTAACGAGACCGTCTGTGGTAGCGTAATTGGTTTGAAAGGGCGGAAAGACGATTCGATTGGGGAGTGTCACCCCGCCGACAGCCAACGGTTTAAAGACCGCATCGAACGCGTTTCTCAGTTCTCACACCCCCTTGATCACCGCTCGTAGCAGGTGTTTCTATGTATACCGAGGGGTGAATCAGAGAAATAGGTATCTTGTAACAAACACGTCTTTTGGGAACGTGCTGATCCGAAAAGAACTGTGCATAACTGCGATAAATACCCGCTTG
>JBNGDK010000016.1:16365-39040 GCA_049975405.1 Candidatus Methanospirareceae archaeon | reverse complement strand
TACTGGAACTTCATCAACGAGTTCAAGCGAGGAACTTCGCCTGCAATGCTAGAGGAATTGATGGGCCATACCTGGAGCTGGCATGAATTCTTCTACTACCGATTAGCTATTCTTTATTAGGACAATAGGAAAAGGTTGAACTTTGTGGTACTTCGTGCCGAACGAACACACACGCCACAAATCGGAAGGTTTTAAATACTTGCCGAACACCATTCCTCAGGAACACAAACAGGAGAAGAACATGAATAGATCGAGCGGCCAGTTCATGAACCTGAAGACGATCGGAAGTGCGCTGGCGATCGCAGTCCTCGCTGCTATCCTTTGCCCGGCCATTACCGTTCTCGCCGATCCCGGTGAGGAGATCGTGTTCTTGGGGACGATAACCAAAGATCCACAAGTACTTCCCGGCTCAAAGTGGTGCGTGGTAACGGTCGACGAGGTAATCAGTGGTCCGCACCCGAACTGTACCGGAGTAACGGTAAGAATGATCATCTACCCACCCTGGGGCTATTTCGAGGACGATCTTTCCGTCGGTGATCGGGTCGAGGTGTTTGGAAATTACCGTGATGACTGCACCGTCATACTGAACGGCAATGAGGAGTATTATATCACGAAATACCGCGTTGCTCATGTTCCCGCGCTCACTACGCCCGGGCTGCTTGCGCTCGTTGTTCTGCTCGCTGCGCTCACCGTCGTAGGGATACGGCGGCGAGAGAACCACTAAAGCCCTCGCTCATTCGGCTCTGATTTAGGGTAGCTTGCTCAAAAACCGGTCGAAAGGAAAGGATCCAAAAGCAAGCTAAGCTAAGCTAAGCTAAGCTAAGCTAGCTCTGCAACAGCCGGTTCACCGCGTTGACATACGCTTCGATCGAGGCCATCACGATATCGTCTCGTGCACCCCGTGCGGTCACGATCCGATCGCCCTTCTTGACACCTACAATGACCTCTGCGAGCGCATCCGAGCCGCCGGTGATCGCTTCGATCCTGAAATCCTTCAGCTCGATGCAGCCCCCGAGCTCGTCACCGATTACTTCCTGTACGGCCTTCAACGCGGCATCCACAGGCCCCACGCCCATCTGCGCGCTGCAGCACTCCTTGCCACGCACGAGCGCCTTCAACGACGCAGTCGGTATTAGATTGTTCCCGGTCATGACCGAGAGCTCCTTCAGCTCCACCACGCGCTCGTGCTTCGCGACCTCGCCGGTTACCACTTCCGCGATCGTGAAGAGGTCGTCGTCCGTAACCTTCTTGCCGCCCGCGCTCAACTCCTTTACGCGCTCCAGGATCTCGTCCACCTGGTCCCGCGGCAGGAACATCCCGATCTCCGATAACTTCTTCTCCACCGAATGCCGCCCGGTATGTTTACCGAGCACGATTCGCCGCCGATGCCCAACCATCTCCGGCGTCATAATGCCCGGCTCGAAGGTCTCACTCTTCGCGATCACGCCGTGGGCATGGATGCCCGATTCATGCGAGAAGGCATTCTCACCCACGATCGGCTTCGTTATCGGGATCTGAACGCCGGAGAACCGCTCAACCAGCTTCGCCGTCTCAAAGAGATACGCCGTCTTGATATTCGTCCTGAGCCCGTAGATCGCGCTCAGGCTCATGACGGTCTCCACGAGATCCGCATTGCCCGCGCGCTCGCCCAGGCCGTTCATCGAGACCTGTACCTGTGACGCGCCGGCCTTCACGGCCGCCAAACTGTTCGCCACGCCGAGCCCGAAATCGTTATGGCAGTGTGTGCTGATCGGCACGCTGACCGCGCGATAAATCGCGTCCACCAGCTCGAAGATCGCGAACGGCTCGCTGACACCGACGGTATCAGGAACATTGAGGATGTCTGCACCCGCCGCTTCCGCGGTCTTGAAGAGCTCAATGAGATACTCCCGGTCTGTGCGTGTCGCGTCCATCGCGGAGAACATACAGGCGAAGCCGTGCTCCTTGACATACTTCGTCATCGCGTACGTCTGCTCCTTCACCGCTTCCTCGCTCATATGCGTGGTATGATCGCGCTGTATCTGCGACGACGGCACGAAGATATGGATTAGATCCACCTCGCAATCAATGCACGCGTCAATATCCTGTGGCAGGACGCGCGCGAGCCCACAGACACGAGCAGACAAGCCCTCCGCTGCGATCGACTGTACAATCGCTTTCTCCTCCTTCGAGGCAATCGGATAGCCCGCTTCAATGATGTCCACGCCAAGTTTGTCCAGCTGCCGCGCGATCGTTCGCTTCTGCTCGAGCGAGAACGAAATGCCCGGCGTCTGCTCGCCATCTCTCAGGGTGGTATCAAAGATCTCTATCGTTCGGCTGGTTCCCTGCGCACTATCACGTTCTCTTCCGCTCATCCTGTTCTCTATCTATCCTCCAGTCCTGCTCTTTCTGCTCCCGTGCCCGCAAAAGATCTGGGTATAAATAAAGATCATCCACCGCATATATTAAGCTATAAAGACTAAATACGCGAATAGAGGAGGAGAGATTACGAACATGGAGAAGAAGAGTGGTATTGTAGGTTTTACCGGTGCATTTCGGGAGCAAATCGGTGCGGTTGAAGCGAGTGCGAAGGTGGTTTTTACCGGCTCCGTTGCGGTCTGCACGCCATTTGTCGAATTGCTCGCCTATACCGTCCGGGACAAGGGCTTTGAGATGAGCTATGTGCCCGTTGCGGACGCAAAGGAAGCGCGGAAGATCACGGAGATCCCGAAGGTCGGTTTCAGCGTGCTCGATGAGCCTGCCAACCCGGAGAACCCGGATGTGGTGGTCGTGCTCGGTGGTCTGGCGATGCCGAAGTTCGGGTGTGCTCCCGAAGCGGTGACGAAGATGATCGCGGCGCTCTCCAGCGGCGTGAAGCCGAAGATCATTGGGGTGAGCTTCATGAACATCTTCGAACGTGCCGGCTGGGACAAGCAGGTTCCCTTCGATGTCATCATCGATACCACCATGGAGAGCGTGGTGAAGTGAAGTAGCTGGTAGGTGCTTACGGGTACGCACTTACGCTTATCGAGCGGCAACAGGGAAGACCGAATGCGCCGACCGGGATTTGGACCCGGGTTATAGGCTTGGCAAGCCTATGTGATACCAGGCTACACTACCGGCGCACTTCATTTCTTTCGTTACTGTATCACTCATTCGATGATAAACTCTTCACCGTTCTGCGGTGAGATGGCCTCGCAGTTGTAGTTCTCGCGCGTCCATGCAGCGAACTCTTCCGTGTGCTCACCGTGTACCGTGAAAACCACTTCCGTGCCGTTCCTGCAGAAGCGCGAGACCAACTTCTTCAGCTCTGTATCGCCTGCGTGTGCGGAAAAATCGTACTGCTCGATCCCCGCTATTACCTTCACCATCTCTCCATCGGCCTCGACGCGGCCTTCATCCAGCAAGCGCCGCCCGTTGGTGCCCTCGATCTGATAGCCGGTGAGCAGCACCTTGCTCCGGGGATCATCATGGATCTTCTTCAGATAGTAGAGCACGGGCCCACCGTTGAGCATTCCCGCGGTCGTCACAATGATCGAGGGCTCGGCGATGGCTTTCTTCCGCCGGCGCGTGTTCACGAACTGCGCATCAGCAAACGCATTATTCAGCGCGTCCGCGTCCTTCAGGAACGACGGATGGTTCTTGAAGAGCTTGAAGACGCTGAGCCCCATACCATCGATGTACGGCGTCAGGCCGTAGGAATGGAGAATCATCACGATCTCCTGGGTACGGCCAACCGCGAAACAGGGCACAATCGCATTACCGCCTGCGTTCAACGTATCAGAGATCGAATCAATGAATGCTCGCTCGAGCTCCTTGCGGTCACGATGATCTCGGTCAAAATAGGTGCTCTCGATAAGCAGGATATCGGCACGCGGGAAGGCGGTGGGATACGCGCACTCCATCAACCGGCTGGCCCCCATTTTTATATCGCCTGTATAAAAGAGGCTGATATCCTCGCGCTCTTTGTGCAGGTACACGGCCGAGCTCCCGGGTATATGCCCGGCGTTGTACAATTCAAACTCATAATCAGAACCGTTTAACGGGAAACGCGTACCATAGGCTACGATATGCGTGTGCTCGTCCAGTTGCCGGATATCCGCTTCACCGAAGAAGACAAAGCCCTGCTCCTTACCCACCTTTATGGTATCCCGAGCCATGAGCTGGGTCAGATCCCGGGTCACGGGCGTCATGAAGACCTCTGGCCGCCGCCCGCTGTTCATCAAGCTGGGTACCATACCGGAGTGGTCGAGATGCGCATGGGAGAGAATAACGGACCGGGGTAAGATAGAGCTGCTCAAGAGCGGAATCTCCGGCGGGTCTGAGGGCCGCAGCCCGTAATCTATGAGGATCTTGTCATCCACCAGGATGGCAGAACGTCCGATCTCGTTACACCCGCCGAGGAATTTCAGCTTCATCGTACGCCTATGACGCTATGGCGCGAAGCGGAGCAAGTTCCCTCTCGGTCTTTGTTATTTCTACCCGTCGCACGGGGTAAATCTTCTTGGCCACTTTATAGATGTCCGAGGAGAGTTTCCCGAGGATGATCTCCTGCAGATATTTGTTGAGCTCCAAACTTGCCGCTCTGTTCTTGATCACATCCTCCATGATCTTCCTGATCTCCTTCGTCTGCGCTTCACTCGCCTTCTTCAAGGTGAAGCATGAGGATTTAATCCGCAGATTCTCGCCATCCTTGGTCACCACCTCGATGTTAGAATCAATCTTTGAGCTCCGCTTACGCGCTAAACTGCGGAGATAATCGTTATCGATTCGATGGCCGATGAACCGCGTATACGCAGTAGCATGATCAACCTCCTCTACCTCGAGCAGTAATTTCAAGTTGGAGTTCTTTATCAGCCGCCCCGTGAGCTCGTCGACCGTCATCTCGATCCGGCGGCCGATCAGCTTGGTCGGCTCGTCGGCTATGGTATCCCCTGCTTTGACGTCTCCGAACATCTTCGGTGCGAGGACCGAGTACCACTCCTTCGCTTTCCACTTATCTTTTACTCTTTTCTTCGCCAGTTCTGCTCACGCTCCTTACGTCAGTGTCGTTTTTAGTAAGCGCTACGGGAATAAAAAGCTTCCCGTTACCTTCGGTCTAACGAACAGCTAGCTGCCCCGGAGGTACTTCAAGACCGAAGCAAAAAGGTGCTGACCGTCTCCGTAGGCCTGCGCGTACCCCTCCGCGATCACGGTAGTCGTTCGCGCTCGCGCGGCTCGGGGCCATTCCGCATCCATAAAGGGATAAAATGCACGCTCCGGGTGTGGCATCAAGCCCAGAATCGTGCCTGATGGGTTACAGATACCCGCAATATTCGCGAGCGAGCCGTTCGGGTTCCAGGGATAGCCGCCGTAGTCGCCCGCAGGATCGACGTAGCGGAAGACGATCTGGTCGTTCTCTTCGAGTCGCTGTAAGTATTCCGCACGCCGGTGCTCAGCGATGAAGAATTTACCCTCCGCATGCGCGCACGGTATCTTCAGGATACAACCGCTTTCAATGCCCCGCGTAAAGACGCAGCTACCACGGTTCTCATGCTTGATCAGGGTCGCCCGGCACTCGAACCGGCCGGAATCGTTGGTCGTCAGTGCTGCTTGCTGCACGGCCGCTTCTCCGGGCGCATCGAACCCGGGTAGCAGGCCCAGCTCCACGAGCACCTGGAAACCGTTACAGATGCCCAGAATAAGCTTTTCCGCCGCTATGAACTCCGCTATCTCCGCGCCTAACGCGCCTTTCATCCGCGCCGCCAGGATCGCACCGGCACGGATATAATCGCCGGACGAGAAGCCACCGGGGATCACCAGCGCACCATAATCTTGCAACTGCCGCTGGTCGCGTGGCTGCACCGCGCCGATCAACTGCTTCAGATGCACGATCTCCGCGGACGCGCCGAGTCGAATAAACGAGAGATACGTCTCATACTCACAGTTCGTGCCTTCTATACGTAAGACACAGACCTTCTGGGTCATGTTGCCAACAACACCCCTATTATCGTCTTGCTATCCATGATCTCGCCCGCTCGGATCCGCTCCCACACCTCGTTTACCGTCATGAACTGGGGCGGGAATTCGGGGGTGACTTCACGCACGTTCCGCAATCCGCTTGCCCGGAAGATGTGGATGACCTCGGTCGTGTACCCGGGCGAGGGGTAGTACGCAGTCACCTGCGACCAGGTCTCAGCCTGAAAGCCGGTCTCCTCAAGGAGTTCACGCTGAGCACAGGCCTCCGGCAATTCACCCACCTCGAGCGTGCCCGCAGGTATCTCTAACGTCTTGCGGCCTACTGCCGCGCGATACTGCTCTATCAACATGACCCGGTCATCCATCAAGGGGACAACTGCCGCGGCACCTGGGTGCACAAGGATCTCACGCGTCTTACGCCGGCCATCCGGTAACGAGACAGTCGTCAGCTGTAAGTGCACGACCTTCCCCCGGTACAGCTCTTTAGTCTCGATTGCTACCTCTTCGCTCATCACACCTTTTAGCTCGACGCCCCCCTGGTCTTCAGGGTCTTAAGCTCATTTCTCAATATCGATGCGTTCTTAAGTATCCTTTGCCGGTAGGCATGGCATGAGCGGGCCGCGCCATTGAGATGATTTGAGGGCGTACGCACGCACGCTCGCACGCACAAACCACCAGCAGAGAGTAAGGAGCGCAGACTGCACCGGTAACTCTCTATGTATGCTCCAGGACTTCTTTTACTTTCGCGGTCAGCAGCTTGTTGAGCGTCTGGCCGTCCACCTTGCCTCGGAGCTCCTGCATCACCACGCCCATCAGCGGCCCCACGGCACGTTCGCCTTTCTCCTGGATGAAGTCCCGCTTCGTGGCCACGATCTCCGCAATCACCGTTTCGACCTCCGCAGTACTGGTGCTCAGTCCGAGCGCTTCGATCGCCTGCTCAATACTCGCTTCAGGCTCACCGGCGATATATTTCACGAGTTCTGGTACCGCCTCTTTCGCGAATGCGTCCTCAGCCAGCGATTTGAAGATCGTCATAAAATGCAGGTCCTCCAGCGACCTCACATCCACACCCGCCTGCGTCAGCTCGGTAAGCGTATCCGTGAGCGTTCTGACCACGAGGGTCACGGGTACCTGTGGATACGCATCCATGATCTGCTCGAAGAGCTGGAACTGCATGCTGCGTGCCATCTTATCGGCGAGCTCGTCGTTCAAGCGAAAGTTAGCCTTATAGCGCGTCTTACGATGTTCAACGGTCTCGGGTAGATGCGAGGCGATGAACCTCAGCCGATCAGGATCGAGCGGTACAGGCGGTACGTCCGTCTCCGGATACATCCGCGCAGCGCCCGGAAGCGGTCGCATATACGCGCTGGTGCCGTTCGGCAGTGCGCGTCTCGTCTCCAGCGGTACCGCCCGCAACGCGACCTCCGCACGCTGCAACACCGCCTGCAACGCACGCTCTGCACGCGCCTTCGGTGCCGCAACGAGCACCACGCAGTCCTCCTCGCCCGCGTCAAACGTGAGCCGCAGTGCGGCTACTTCAGCGTCCGTAATACCATACGCGGGCAGCTCATCGGTGTGCATCAGGCCTGCGCCATACTTACGGGCGAAATCCGCTAATTCCGTGCCAAAACGACGCCCGGATTGGAGCTCGGTGCCCAGTGCACCGGCAAAACCGCGCAGGCAGACACCGAAGACCTGTCCGCCTGCATTTTTGATCACCCGCGACTCAGTGTCCTCAAATATGCCTGATACCGCAAGGAGCTGGTGCTCGACCCGCGCACCACGCCGTTTCAGCTCATCGCGCAGCTCGAGCAGCTTCACCTGCCGTTGAATTTCATGTCGCACGATCTCGCCGATCGAGCGCAACTCCTGCACGCCCTTGAGCTCCACACGCGCGCCCGCTGCAATAGAGATGTTGATATCCTGACGGATCGTGCCCAAACCGCGTTTCACCTTACCGGTAGAGCGGAGGATCATGCCCAGATGCTCGGCAACGTGCACTGCCTGCTCCGGCGTCTTGATGTCCGGTGCGGTGCCGATCTCGACCAGCGGAATGCCCAGGCGGTCGAGGGAATAGCCCACTGCGGTGCCCTCTGTCTCGATCTTCTGTGCCGCATCCTCCTCCAGACAGAGCGAATCAACCCGCACTGTCCCTTCGGTGGTCTCAAGCCAGCCATCGGTCGCGATTAACGCGGTGCGCTGAAAGCCACAGGTGTTCGAACCGTCGATCACGATCTTCCGCATCGTGTGGATCTCATCCACCGGCGTCATGTTCAGGAGCAGCGCGACCTCTAACGAGATGTCAACCGCCTCCTGATTCAATGTACGCGGCGGCTCCTCGTCGTTCTCCACCAAACAGGTGCTGTCATACCCCTTGTACAGGAACGCACGGCTGATGCTCGCCTCTTCACGAGCTGCTTCGTCCACCTCGCCCATCTCACTCTTCGCGGCACGGAGGTACCGCAGAAAGGTGACCGTCGCGTCCTTCTTCTCTCGCAGCTGCGTGGGACAGTTGCAGAAGAGTTTTGTCCGCGTATCAAGCTGCTGGTGGATCTCCAGGCCCGCTTTCAGTCCTACAGTTGCGTACTCAGTCTCTTCGTCCATGGCCAGTCCTGTACGGTGATAACATTAAGAGTGACGCCCTTATAGTTTTAGAAGATAGGTGCACGAAAAGCCGTATACATAGGTGCTGCCATATCTGGTTTTAAACGCACCTTTGAGTACGAAGTACAATGACGGAGCACGACAAGAGATCGAGATGGCGCTCTTTTTGCCCCAAATGCGGTAAAGAGACTGAGTCCTTCTTCGAGAATCTCTGTGAGGCCTGCTTCCGCGCAGGGCTCAGATTGCTGGAGCAAGATCGCATCGCGGAAGATGTGCGTGCAAGCGTGCACGTGTGCCCGCACTGCGGCGGATTCTTTAAGGGCAATGAGCGCACGGAGCTCGAAGCGGTGGTCGAGGATGCGGTTCGAAGAGCGATCAGCAAGAGCTATGGTTCTGAGTGCCCGATTGAGCTCGTGGAATCGCAAATAGCATATGACGAATTCGCCCGGAGCGCACAGGTGTGCCTGCGGGTGAAAGCACAAATAAAGGGTCTGGAAGTGGTGGAGCGTGCCGAATTCACCGTGCCGCTACGGCGCGCGATCTGCATGCAGTGTAGCCGGATCGCAGGCGGCTATTATGCCGCGATTGTGCAGATCCGCGCAGATTGGCGGACGCCGACCGAAGATGAATTGGAAGCGGCAGCAGAGCTCGCCTATGCCGCATTGGGTAGAGAGGACTTCATCTCGAAGCAGCAGCTCTTGAAGGAGGGGCTGAACCTGTTCGTGAGCAGCGCAGAATGCGGCCGCAGAATGGCGAAGATGATCGTGAAGCACCAGGGCGGGAACTATACGGAGAGCAGGAAGCTGTACGGCCGCAGAGGTGGCCGGGAACTCTATAGGGTGACCTTTCTCGTGCGGCTGCCGGGTTACAGCGAGGGCGATGTCCTTGAGCTTGCAGGTAAACGAATAGCAGTGGAGAAGGTCGTGGCGGACGAGGGGCTCGAGGGCGTGGACCTGGAAACCGGCGAGCGGTACTTCGTGCCGCAGCGCGATCAAAAGCGGGCGAAGCGTTTGTGAAGCTTCGTACGCTGCCGAGCTTTTGTCGCTACAGGATAACAAAAAGAACCCTGGTGGAGGCTTACTACCGCATCGCCACGCCGACGATACGTGTTTTGGGGGTGAACGTGGCAGAACTAATCCTGGAGCTATGAAACCGGTTCAGGAACCCTCGCGGCAAGTTTGTTTAGTTCTGACAGGAGATCTGTGGCTTGCAGGTTAACGAGCGTTTCCGTGAGATTTTTCCGCTTGAGCATGCGGTTGGTCACCGGGATCGAGAACCCATCAATGGTTTCAGGGTCACGTACGTGAATGGATCCTAGCGGCACCCGACATAATTTCCCGGGGGGCGTCTGTGAGGGGTCGATGATCAGTCTGCTCTTCTTCTTCTCGTGGCCGCCTGCAACCTCAAAATCCACGCTCTTGTTGATCTGCTTCGCCCAGCGGCCGGTAAAGGAGCCCTCCGGGTTCCCCGTACCATATCTGAAGTTCGCGTCGTAGAAGCTGTGCGGCTGCGCGTCTTTGAGTAACAGTATGACATGGAACGAGTTACCGGTCCAGTAGGTGAACGGCCATTTGCCACCAGTCAAATCCATCAATTCGGCGTCGCTTCGAATAAGCTCCAGTAGCAAGTTGGTAGCCGCATGAGCTTCTGCTGCAGTGACGTCCTGGCCGCGGTCAAGGTCGAGGAAGATCCGGTCTATGCGGCCTGATGGGGCTTCTGTGTTTGTAGCGTAAAAGAAGTTGATTAGCTTGCGGGGAACGAAATAACGCCACACCGTACGCTGAACGGGTGTTAAGTCCGCTTCGGCTCTGGAAAGCTTTTCCTCTTCCGCGCGTGTCTCGAGGAATTCGGGGGTCACTGCATCTGCCAGTTCTTTAGCGTAGAGCGGCTCGTCCTTGGAACCTCGTTTTATGATGTATGGCCGGCCTCCTCCTTTACCCGGAAGCCATATCCTGCTTGCAATCTCCCGCCCTTCAAGGTAAGGACCTATTTTATCCGCCACGATAGCGTAGAGCAGAAGGACGTCGAGTTGGCCGTAGGGCTTGAGTATATCTCCTCGTTGCCGTGCGAAACGGACGAGAGACATTACGTATCCCCCGCTTCGTTCTTTATTTCCGCCAGCGTCCTTCCAGTTAACACGGACTCCGGTTGCGTGCTGGTGGGGTTTCTGCGGGCGTCAGCTGCCTCGTCCCGGGTTTTGACCAGAATCCACCAGTTCTTTTCCTTGTTTGTTTCCGTGAGGGCGTAGCCACCCTTCAGCTTCTCTCCCTGCAGGTTTAGTTTGATATGTCCTTTCTTGAGTCCCTCAGCAACACGCTCGTCTTCGTTGAGGTTCTCGTACGTTCCTCGGTCCCAGACCATGACGGTGCCGGCCCCGTACTCGCCTTCGGGGATTATACCCTCGAAATCGGCGTAGCTCAGGGGATGGTCCTCCGTCCTTATCGCAAGCCGTTTCTCCCGCGGATCGGTTGAAGGGCCCTTGGGGACCGCCCAGGACACCAGTACACCGTCCACGCTGATTCTGAAATCATAGTGCAGGTTGCGAGCATCGTGTTTCTGGATGACGAAGAGATTCTCTCTTCCAGCTTCTTCCTCTCCCGACGGCTCTGTCGTTTTCCTAAAATCTCGTCTCTCCTTGTATTCCTTCAGGCTCATGTCAATTCCTCCTTAAGGCTCTTCGCGTTTTTCTCGGCAAACGCGTTTGCGTCGTTGTTGAAGTAAACGTGAACTTTACTGCACTTCAAATTCTTTATATGATCCGCCCACTCCTTTAACTGGCATACCAAGGAGCGCGTGTCGTAGTGCTCATCATTGAAGCGCAGGTACGCGATTCTACCCGTCTGCACGAGATCGTCTGGCATCCCAAGACCGCTTACCGTACAGAATTCAACGTGGGATGAGCGCCGCAATTCCCTGCCGTCATGAGCGTGCTCGTTGGTAATACCCAGATATATTTGCGCATTAGATAACATTTTATATATTTAAACAGTATCTAATTCGAATATTTATATACTCGCTTTGCTAAAAACTATTCATGATGAAAATGGACGACACATTAGTGAAAGAAGCGCATGTGCTCTTACATCCCATACGGTACAGGATTGTAGAGCTACTCTCTGAGAACCCGTTGCACATCAATGCGATAAGCAAAGCGATGGGCGCGGAGCGGCGGCTCATCTCCTATCACCTCGATACGCTTGAGGAGAACGGATTCCTGGCGAGCAAGTACGAGATCTCTGAGCAGCCGAAATCGAAAGGAAAAGCGATCCGGATCTACAAGACGACCGATAAGGTGAAGGCGGTTACCGACGAGATTAAGAAATCGCTCTAAATCAGATCGCTCTGAGCGTCAAGCATCGATCTTTTACCGATTCTTTTTTTCTTTTGTTCTGGTTCTTGCTTCACCCGTCTCTGAATCTTCGTTACTGACTGCACGCCACAATTTGGATTCGAAAATGTCTCCGCAGTTGTGATGACTTCAACTTTCTAAGTACCGGGATACCGGAAGACCGGGCCGTCTGCAAACGATCCTGAGGACTGGCTGTAACAAGGTGACGAGCAGTTTGATCATCGCGAACATGACCTGCGGCTGCGAGACTGCTATGCCTGCTCAACGACGATCGCGTGAGTGACTGATTAACTGATTACTCCCGCAAATCCACTCCGATTGCCCCAGGAAGGCTGCAATCCCGACTTATGTGGATGACAACCCGAGCTGGCGGCGAAAGAACCAACACACACGTGCAACCGTTATATCACTCTGAGATGAGACGCGTGAGGACAAACGTCGCCACCTTCTCCGCGCTCTCCTCAACACTCATGCGCTCGCTGTCCACGACCACCTCAGGGTGCAGCGGCGCCTCGTACGGCACGTTCACGCCCGGTACCGTCGCCTCTTCCTCATCGGCCTTCTGATAAATACCCGGAGGAGCGTGTTCCGCTTTTCTCCGCCGTTCTCTTCTCATGCACGTCTCCAGCGGGCAGGTAATATACACCTCAGCGAACTTCGGGATGACCATCCGCGCACGCTCGCGATATCGTCTGCGATTCGCCGTCGCATCAATGATCACTGGCGTGCCCGAGTCCACAAGGAGCTTCGCCATATAGACCAGCGCTGCGTAGACGATCTCACGTTCTTCCTCCGAATATGTCGGTTTCGGTGTGATGAACTTCCTGATCTCGTCGAGCTCGAGCACCTTCAGCGCGCTGATGCCGCTCGCCTCCAAAACGCTTCGTGTTCGCTGCGCAACGGCCGTCTTGCCACTGCCAGGAAGACCCGTTATCCACACTGCCCAGGTCATGTTCACGACGATTCCGGCGGCCAGTGATCTTCCATCCACCCGGGTATACGGCCACTATCTCGTGGGCCGACCAGCACGCGCCAGCCCGTAAGGTCTTCGGTCTCGCCCGAGAGTCGCGCCGCAAGGCCGGGAATCACCAGGGTCCGATGCGTTACCTTAGAGTCCGCTTCGCTGAGCTCCAGCGTCTCCCGTATCTTATCCGCCGTGAGCTGACCACCTGCCACTGATGCTTCCACACCAATACCATCTGTGTCCGCAACCATCAAAAACGCATCGATTTTGTTGGACGAAAGATCGCTCTCGACTGTGTAGTAAGTCAGCGCGAAATTGGCCGTGATGAAGAGCGGCGAATCCTGCGTCGGTGTCCCGATCGAGCGCAGCCCGGGCTCGACACTTACCGGGCGTCGAGGATCAGTGTAGATGTTTGCCGCGAGCGTACGCACGGAGATCAACGAATGCGGCTCGATTGAGTGCAGTATCATGATATCAGCGTATTTGATGATGCCGATGGTCGCGAGCATCGCTTCCCAGTAGGACGCTGCTAGCGCGTCTTCTTGCTCGTTGATCAGCCAGGCGGTCATCGGTACGGCCAGTAACGGATAAGCAACACCGTCATTACCATCTACGATCCCCGCACGTCGAATGCGCACGAAGTGAGCGAAGCTTGCTGCGAGCCCGTCGCCCGTGGGGAACATGCCGGGATCCAGAACGAGATCCTTGAGGCCTGCCGATGCGAACGTCGCTGCGAGACTGGCAAGCTCGTCGAGATTCGGTGAAAATACCGTCACAGGAACGTTATAGCGCTTCGCCAGGCTCAGAACAGCCTGCCAGTTGGCCTTCGTCGCTACATAGAGCAGGGGAGCACGATCAGCTACCTGCTGCAACCCCGCTTCCAGAACGACGGGATCGAGAGAGCAGAGCACAAGCGGTAAGTCCGTCTCATCTGCTACGCTCTTCACGCAGGTGGCAAACGTTTGCGCTTCGCCTGATACTGCCCGAATTGCGATCGCGTCAACCATAAGGAACTCGCCAACGTAAAATTTACGCCAATCCGCTATACGCCGTACGCGCTCTCTCAACGCAGCTTCGTCCAGCGTATCCCAGACATCAACCGTCAAGGCAGTTCGATTGAAGAAGGTGAGTTCATGCCGGTGCATCACGTCCTCGCCGCCTATTTGCACCGCTTTCGCGCCTGTGCCGATCGTGACTGCGTGAATTTCTGGTGCTAACAGGTCTGCCAGCTGTCTTGCCTTCTCTGCGTACTGCGCATCTGTAAAGAGTGGTTTACAATCCGCTAAATCCCTGCTTCGCTCTTTCAACAGCGCCGCAAACGCCAAACAGGTCTTCTCGCCACATTCACCGCAGTTTGTACCCGGAAGATACTTCCAGATCGCCATCGGGCTTTTCAGCTTCATCGCTTACCTGTACCTCCCGCCCACGTAATCCAACTCTCAAGCGAGAGCTCCTGAGGCGTTTCCTGACCTTTCGGTGCTCCGGACAGCAGCTGCGTCATGCGCTTGAAGCCCGCTGCGGCTTTGGGATGCATCATCATGAACAACTCGCCACCAGCGAGTCCGAGCGTCAAACCCGTTATGAGCTCATACAGCGGACCCCGGTATGCTGTTGAACCCCAATCTGAATCCTCCTTGATTGGCGATTCTTTCATCCATGCCTCACGCGCGCCCCAGGCGTTTGTGATGCCGCAGGAAATGGGAAAGGCCAGATCGGTATCGCCCTTTAACGCCGCAATTCTGATCCGCTCTATATTGGTGAACGCGTAATCCAGGCCATAGCCGAGCGCTGCGGTCGTGGGATCGAGGACAATATCCTCCCGGGGCACCCCGAGCTTGAACAGATACCGGTTCAAGGTCTTCTGCGCGTTAATATCGAGCTGCGTCCACGAGAGCACCGCGTGCCCGTACGTAACGGCAGCCTTTGCTATCCGCTCGTAGTCCATATTCAGGTTCGCGGAGGCGATGAGACATCGTTCACCCGCCGCAGCAGCAGCCGCCGCCTCGAGCACCTCCGGGTCCTTTTCCGGATTGCCCGAACCACCGATGATCAATGGCACCTTCACTGCCTCTAAGACCGCTTCAACGGTCTTTGCCGCTGCTCGTGCCGGGGTATCACCAAGCATCGGATCCGTGCTGATCAGATGGATGGTAACCATATCAGCCCCGAACTCCTGGACGTTCTTCCTCGCCCATTCTCCCGGATCTTCCATGACCTCCGCATAAAAAGATCGCACCGCTTTCGCCAGCGGGATGGGCATATCAAAACAATCAAGGGAGATACTGGGCGCATGCGGCATGGGCGCGTCGAAAATATAGAACGGTAAGGCTTGCTCGCCGCCAATCGTTATCGTGGAGGCGCGCGTACCACCGTCTGCCGCCGTGGCACCGAGCGTGACTTCCTCTATCTTTCCGGGCCATTCGGTTTGCTGTGCTTCGAAGGCCACTGGCCGGTATTCTACTGGTTTTACCGCCTCTGGCGCTACAGCCGTCCCGGCGAGCGCCGCTCGTAACGCCTGATCTAATACCGGAGGAAGGGCAACGCCACGTGTACCGCCGAATTCGAGTTCAATATCGCCACGGATCTTGACTTCCTCTAACTCCACAATATCGTACTCGCTCAACAATCGTACTAAATCAGCCAGCGTTAGCTTCTTCTCCATCTCCCGTAACTCACTCTTGGTACTCCTCGTTTATAGCTTTTCTATCCGCCGCCGTGTACCGGTTTAATACGGGTTCCAATGCCGCGCTGCCCTGCTAACGCCCGCTTCAGGTTGCCCGACGCTCCGCTCATGATCTCACACTCAATACCCCGTTTCGCGATCCCAACGAGCTCCTTGACTTTGCTCGCCATGCCCCCGGTTACATCCACGGCATATGAGCCGCTCAGGTACCCCTCGATATCTGCGAGCTGCTCGAGCTCGATCTCCGGTATGATTCGCGCAGTCTCGTCTTTGTGCGGATCCGCGGTATAAACACCATTCACGAGCCCAAGAATCAGCACACGTGCCGGTTGGAGCAGAGCGCTCAAGTGCAGGAAGAGCTGCTCCGTGCTGATAATTGCACAACCTCGCGCGGTATCAAAGACGCAATCACCAAAGATGACTGGAACAAGACCATGCTTGAGCGCCGCGGTCAAGGGCTGTGCGAAGAACTCCACGATCTTACCATTTGCTGTGATGCAGCATGCCGATGGTTGAATGGAGACCGCGTTAATCGCGTAATCCGTCATGAGGTCCACAATGAGCCGATTTAAGGTTGACGCAGCGTTCTGGCATAACGCGAACCCGCGTACACTGGTATCCTGGATGAAGCCCTCCCCGGTCCTGTAGCTCTGCGCAACGGGATGTGGGAACGAGCCGCCGCCGTGCCCGATCAATACCTGTAACTGTGCATCGGTTTCAAGCGCTTCCTTCAGCTCCTTTACGAGACGCGTGACCACCCCATAGTTGAGGGTAAAGGGTGCGTTCTTTTCCGTAATGAGTGAACCACCCCACTTGACAAAGAGTAACTCATGCTGGTCAGCGTGCATCGCCATCTGTGCTACCTCCTTCTGGCTTCTGCCAGCGCTCAATCAGTTCATGAGGAATGGCAAATTGGTCAATGATCTTGGCGATAATATAATCTACCATCTCGAGGATCGAAGTTGGATGATGATAAAACGCGGTTATGGGTGGAATAATCGTGACGCCCATTCGTCTCAGCCTGAGTAGATTTTCAAGATGCGTCTCGTGCAGCGGCGTCTCCCGCGGAACGATAATAAGCTTCCGGTTCTCCTTCAGCATCACGTCGCTACAGCGAAGGAGGAGGTTGTCCGCGATACCGTGCGCCATCTTCGCCACGGTGTTCGTCGTGCACGGAATGATAATCATCCCGTCGCGAGATTGGGTGCCGCTGGCAATGTCCGCGGCAAAGTCCGCGATATCCCATCGCGTCGTTGCGAGTGCCGCAAAGTCCGCGCTCGAGAGCCCGAGCTCGTAGTGGATCAGGTAGTCCGCCGGCTCGGTAACGATCAAATCGACCTCCACATGCTTCTCGTTCAGTACCTCCAAAAGTCGTTTTGCGTAAATGACTCCGCTCGCGCCCGTAACACCCACCACTAACCGCATCCGTAATAGCACCTCACGTTGATAGTATACGTTCTCACGGCAAAAGTTACTTTGGCTTCCTATCCACCTGCATACACGCGGGGAAAAAAACGATGGATGGCCGTTAAATAAGATCGGAATCCACCACCGCGAACTTGCCGAACGCCGGTTAGTACTCCCGTCTTCCAATAAAATCCGCGATCTTTACCAGGAACTCCTTCGCCTCGTCCCTGAACCGTGATCCCGAGATGGTCGCAACCGCCTTTTCGGTCAGCTCTCGTACCCGCTCCTTCGAATACTCGAGCGAGCCTGTCTCTTTGACGATCGCGCGAACCGCTTCGAGCTCCTCATCCGTCACCACCTCGTTGCCCAACGCGTTAAAGATAACCGCTTTATCAGCGTCGGTGCACCACTCCAGCGCGTGCAAGATCAGGAGCGTCTTCTTGCCCTCCCGGATATCAGAGCCGACAGGTTTGCCCGTTTTCATCTCCGAACCGAACAGCCCGAGGATATCGTCCTGGATCTGGAACGCCAGACCCAGCGGGATGCCATAATTGCTGAGCACCGTCAAATCAGCCTCAGTCGCCCCAGCGAGAAGTGCGCCAATGTGGAGCGGTCCTTCAATGGTGTAGCTCGCTGTCTTCAAGTGGTGAATCGTAAGGATCTCATCCTCGCTGAAGCTCCCCTTACGTTCCGCCGTGAGATCCAAGATCTGGCCGTAGCCGACGTTCTTTACGATTTTCGCGTACGCCACCAGTGCCCGCTGAACATACTCACTCTTAAATGCTGAGGTTGCTAAGACCTCCGCGCCGTACGATTCCAATAGATCGCCCCCCACGATCGCGACATTCTCGCCGAACTTTTGCGCCTTGTTCCGCCCGAATTGACGCTCACAAAGCTCCTTGCAGAGGATATGAAAGGTCCTTCTACCGCGGCGCAGCTCATCCTCATCCATAATGTCATCGTGAATCAGGAGATAGCTCTGCATCAGCTCGAGCGAGATGGCCGCATCGAAGATGGCCCCGTCGTTCTCCGCACACAGGCATTTGTAGCCGTAGATACAGAAGATCGGCCTGAGTCGTTTGCCGCCGCGCAGCGTATACTCTTTCGCGCCGGCAACCACGTCTCGGGTGTGCTCCGAGATACCGGACGCTTCCTCGATCTTAGCATCAAAAAACCACGCAAGTCGTGCGTTTATCTGCTCTTGGTACTGTTCTAGGAGATCGGTTATATCAGCTGTAATCGTCCTCACCCCTCATCTGCTCTGCTACTCACGGGTTTTCTTTTCAAGGAAGGGCCTTTGCTAGACACTTCCACGGCTACTTCGCTTCTCGCTTCTTGATGATGATCTTGCCGATCCGGATATCCGCATCTTTGAGGACAATGGTCATAGGTGATGCGCCACCTGCTTGCAGCAGGTGCGCAAGCGGAACTGGTGCGGTGGCTTCTGCTTCCGAGATCGCACCAACCGGCAGTTCTGCTTCTGGAGTTCGCGCAACGCCCGCCTTCGGCACCGCCGCGACCGCTTCAGGCGCGATCCAGCCGTCCGTAATTTGGACACCGTCGGCCGCGCGCACCACACCAGTCACCACCGGGTGCTCAACATTCCGTAAGAAGTCACGCAGCTCATCAATGTTCTTCACGTCTTTCTCGGTCGCGATCTTATCCCACAGCTCTGCGGGAATAGCATCTTGCACGCGCTCCTTGAGATCTGACGCCATCCAGACCACACGCTGCCAGCCGCCGTCGTACTGGATGAATTTGGGGCTGTAGAAATATTGGACGCCAATACCGAGGAACCCCTCCACTTGCTTGCCGCCACCAACTGAACTCGCAATCGAAGAGAATGGCAGCCCGATCGGGGTATCTACAACCTGGGAGCCGCGATGCACCCAGCCGATACCGTCAACCTCGGGAATATAAAATCCCGCGACCTCAAAGCACCCGCAACTGGTGTGCGGCTGCTCGAGGAACGAATGAAGCTTGATCGAATTGAACTCACCGCCTGATAACTTGACGGCCGCTTCATTGACGCCCGTATACTCCCCACCTATCGGATCGATGCAGTCGCCCTTGGGTATGGGTGCATTCGGGCCTTCAGGATCAACCCGCGCGGCCGCGCGCGAGTCAAACCAGTTCATCGCACCGCAGAGCGCGGTTCGATCAGGAGCAACCACGCAGACGTTCGTCGGCGCAAACGACTGACAGAGCGTGCACTGATAAAATTCGTCCACATCCTCGTCGTGAAGGTCCCGTACCCGGAGATCGCGCGCTTCGTAGATCTTGTTCGCCTCCTCCAGCCGCTTGAGCACCTCGCCCTCGTCGGTGATGTACGTGGCTTCCATCTTCTCAATGAACGGCAGTTCCGCCTTAAAGAGCGTTATACTCGCTTTTGCTATCTGCTTAAGCGATTTCAACCCCTTCTTGAGGGCGTCCTTGCTGATTCGGACCCAGACCTCCGAGCGCTGGTTGAGATGCATATAGCCCTGCAGATAGCCCTGGAACTCATGATTCCGCCGCTCGATCACCGGTTCAAGATCCTTCTCGATCTGCTCGCCATGGACCGTGTAAATCATGGCGTACGGGTACTGCCCACCTTCTTCCATCTCATCCAGATCAGGTCCAATGACCGTTACCTTACCGTCGGTGATCTTATCGGGATCGGGCTCGAAGAGCACGAGCTCAAAGCCGGGCTTGTTTGGTCCGCCCAGCTCGACGTACATCCCTGCTTTCCGCACCCGCTCGCCCTCATACATCGGATTGATGTCGAAAGGGAATTCCTCATCCGTTACTGGCTCGACCATCTTCTAATCTTCTCTCCCGCTGTGTAACTGTAAAGGGTGCGAGCGTTTTAAAAAACTTTCAACACCGTCGCCGCGCGTAGTGCCACCTCTCGTTCATTGTCGTCTGAGCAGTGAGCGCGCGGATTCGGAGGTTCCGAGAGAACACACGAGCGTTTAATGATCCGCGGAAAGGAGATATGATAAGAGCGCTTTCTGCGCATGGACCCGGTTCTCAGCCTCTTCAAAGATCACGGAGTTCGCGGAATACAATACGCCCTCGGTCATCTCCTCGTTGATATGGACCGGCATACAGTGCATCACGAGCGCATCGGCCTTTGCTCGCGCCACTAACGCCTCGTTCACCTGGTAATTCTTCAAATCCCGTAACCGCTGCTCGCGCTCGGCCTCGTCGCCCATAGAGACCCAGACATCGGTATACAGGACATCAGCGCCCGTAGCAGCTTCTTCCGGGCTCCTAGTGATGCGTACGTCGCAGCCCCTGCTCCGCGCTCGTGCAACGAGCTCAGTCGCGGGTTCGTAACCTGCCGGGCACGCCACCCGCACCGCCATACCCGTCAGTGCCGCACCGCCGATGAGCGAGTTGCAGACGTTGTTCCCATCGCCGAACCACGCAACAGTCATGCCCTGTAGGCGCTGCTTGTACTCCTGAATCGTCATGAGATCCGCGAGAATCTGACAGGGGTGCTCGAGATCGGTCAGACCATTGATCACCGGTATGGTAGCATACTGCGCGAACTCCGCAACGGTTGTGTGGCGATATGCGCGGATCATCACCGCGTCCACGTAGGACGAGAGCACCCTCGCGGTCTCTTGCACCCGTTCGCCACGCCCCAGCTGCAGCTCGCTGGCGTTAAGCGAGAGCACCTGCCCGCCCAGCTCGCGCATCGCCACCTCGAATGAGACGCGTGTGCGTGTGGAGGGCTTCTCAAAGATCAGCGCCAGGGTCTTCCCGGTGAGTTCGGTGCTCATCTTACTGCCCGATCTTCTCGCTCGTTTCAGCGTATGCGCGCGTTCGAGGATCCTGTCGAGTTCTGCAGGCGTTAAGTCAAAGATTGAGAGGAGATACATAGGCAGGCGTACATAGATAGATAGGATAGACGGTGTATAAATAAACTGACCGTCTCATGAGAAAGGAGGCACCAGAAAATGCCGATCGTATTCAGACGTGAGCGCAAATCGGTGGATGTTCAGGCCGCTGATGGCACCACCATGCGCTACGAGCTCGAGTATCGCTGGGATCCACTGACCGGGCGTCTCTCGGTTCTGTGCCCGCATTTACGTGAGAAATGGACGGAGATATACTGTGTTCGTGACGAGGCATGGTTAGCGGAGCTGATTGCTGCCTCAACAGAGCATTGCCCCTTTTGCCGCCCGCTCATCGATCAGGTGGCTGCTAAGTTCGCGCCCGAGCAGCTCGACGAAGAGACCATCGTGGTAGACGACGTCCGCGTCTTCCCGAACCTGTACCCGCGGACCGATTTCGAGGCCGTGATCACGTCGCCTGAGCTGCACCATCTCCCGCTCAACGAGTGTGAGCCTGCGCTCCTTTCCAGGTTCCTCAGCGCGGCGCTCGACGGTATCACGAAAGCCTATCGCAAGAACGAGCAGCTCCTGTATCCCGTAATTGGCGGCAATTACCTGCCACCTGCCGGCGCGAGCCTGGTGCACTACCACATGCAGCTCTCGATGCAGCGGCATCCGTTCGAAGCGGTCAGAGAGCTCATTGAGGCATCGGAACAGTACGAAAAGACTGAAGCTGGTAATTTCTGGCTGGATTTGATGGCCGCGAACAAGGACCGGGAAATACTGCGAACGGGCAACGTGTACTGGTATGCGCCGTTCGCGCCTGCAGGGTTCTGTGAGGTGCGCGCGATCGTTACGAAACCGAGCTTCGCGACGTTCTCACATGAGGACGTAATGAGCCTGGCAAAAGGACTCGCGGCGGTATTGAAGTACTACGGTGATCACGGCTTCGCCGCCTTCAACTTCATTCTCTATTCCGGCCGCATGGGGAGTGGAAATGATAGTTTCCTCTCTGGGCTGCAGATCCTCGCACGACCCAATCCGCGGCCAAACTACCTCAATATCGACTCGTGGTACATGCCGCTCTTGCTGCGGCAGGCGATCGTTCTGGAACGGCCGGAGGAGCTGGCACGTGCGCTCAGAGACTATCTCTCGGTTTAGCCTGTCGGAGGCAAACATGACCGCTAAACGGGTCAGACAGCACGGGCATGCTGCGGGGCACATGTCGGATTTTTCGTATAAGATGATCGAGATGATGCACGATAACCGGCTGCTGCCCTATTTCCGGGATCCGTACAAGCTCCTGGCGGCCGCTGGACTGAAACAGGGTCAACACGTGCTGGAGGTCGGCTGTGGCCCCGGATATTTTACCATCCCTGCGGCCAGGCTCGTGGGGAAGGAAGGTATGGTCTATGCGGTTGACGTGCATCCACGCGCGATCGCGCGGGTGACGGAGAAGATCGCTGCGGAGGAGGTGAAGAACGTGACGCCGATGCTCGCGAATGCTGCTGAAACAGGGCTGCCGGAAGATAGCATCGATCTCGCGTTCCTCTTCGGGCTGCGGTACATCGCCGGTGGGCTGGAAGGACTGCTCAACGAACTCCACCGCATCCTGAAGCCGGGCGGTACGCTCTCGTTCGAGAAGACCCGCGGTTCTACGGAGAAGCTAATCGCGGAAGTGGAAGCGGCGGAGTTCAGATATATACGGAAACAGGGAAGGATACTGGTGTTTGAGCGCGCAGGATAGAACGGCAAAGTTTGAACGTTATCCATTACTCTTGACGGCCTAGATGCTATTCGAACGGCAGGCAAAGGATTTATACCTGCGGCGTGCAATGGTGAACCATGCGCGAGGAGCAACTCAAAGAACTAAAGAAGGCAATGGTTGCTGTATTGAAGAAGCACGA
>JBNGDK010000016.1:12363-16265 GCA_049975405.1 Candidatus Methanospirareceae archaeon | reverse complement strand
AAATTATAGAGATAACAAAGCATGAAATACTCCGAGGCCCGCTTTGGCCGCGTTTTCGTTATCCGGCTCGAAGATGGCGAGATCCTGCACGAGACCATTGAAACGTTCGCTGCTGACCATTCGATCACCGCCGCCGCCGTCATCGCGGTCGGCGGCGCGGATAAGGGCAGTAAGCTCGTTGTCGGGCCGGAAGATGGCAGAAGTACGCCCGTGATCCCGATGGAGCATGTCTTAGATAACGTCCATGAGATCACCGGTGTCGGAACAATCTTTCCTGACAAAGATAATAAGCCCGTACTGCACATGCATATCGCTGGCGGGCGAAATGACCAAGCGGTAACAGGCTGCGTGCGCTGCGGCGTGAAGGTCTGGCAGGTGCTCGAGGTTATCCTCTTCGAGCTGGTAGGTACAACCGCCCGCCGGTTGCTGGATGAGGAGACGGGCTTCGAGCTGCTGGAGCCATAGCAGCTAGAGTACACACCAAAGACTAAGTGGGCAGAACAAAATAAAGGTTATACGGAAAAATTATGTTCGAATTGACTGATAGAACAGCTCACGGACGTTCGACAAAAGATAGGTTTTGAGCAGTTAGAACCGTTAGATCAGCGTTTGTAGGATTGTTTTATTACACCAGGAGCATAAAGATAGTGCATGCGCGTGTTAAGCTACCGAATCCTGCTCAGAAAGGAACCGGAAGGGGGTTATACGGTAACCGTCCCCTCACTTCCCGGTTGCGTCACCTATGGTGAGAGCGTAGAAGAGGCCGTTGAAATGGCTAAAGAGGCGATCGAGGTATACCTGGAGAGTCTCCGGGAGCATGGTGATGAGATACCCACCGAGGAAGGGACACTGGAATACACCCTGATGGTGAAGGCTCATGCCTAAACTTCCATCTCTCACTCCCTAGAAAGTTATCAAAGTACTTGAAAAGAAAGGATTTGTCCTGGATAGGATCAAGGGAAGCCATCACGTTTATTATCAGCCAGAAACAAAACGAAGGGCCATTATCCCCCCCATAAACAGGATTTGCCGCAGGGAACACTCATTGAGATTCTAAAACCGGCAGATATAAGCAAGGAGGATATACGTGATTTGTTATGAGTGTTAATTTTGGCAAAAAGTTTTCAATTCGAGAGAGTATATCTCCAGTGTGATGGAGTAACAAATGCAGGTCACCGAGCATATTCATGCACTGAAGATCCCCTTTCAGTTGACCGCTCCCGCAGGCACAAGGATAGACCGATTCGTTTACATGTACCTCGTGTATGGTGATACGATCTGCCTCATTGACAGCGGCGTTGCCGGTTCCGAGCAGGTGATTTTCGATTACCTGCAACAAACGGATCGAATGCCTGACGAGATCGCCACGCTCGTGCTCACGCATGCCCATCCAGATCACATCGGCGCTGCACGAGCCATACAACAGGTAACCGGTTGCACCGTTGCGGCGCATCGCGCTGATCGGCCGTGGATCGAGAACGTGGAACAACAGTTCCGGGACCGGCCGATCCCCAACGTTCATGCTCTCGTCGGTGGTTCCGTTGCGGTCGACCACGTGCTTGAGGATAACGAGGTGCTAAATCTGGACAAAGAACTTACTTTGGCCGTGCTCCACACGCCGGGCCATTCGAAGGGCTCGATTTCGCTCTGGCTTGACGAGGATCACGCGCTTATCTCCGGCGACGCGGTGCCGCGCCCGGGCGATGTGCCCATCTATGATGATGCCGCCGCGTCCGCGCGATCCATACAACGGTTACGAGCCCATGATGGAATACAGGTTTTGCTCTCCGCATGGGATGAACCTCGGATCGGCGATGAGGCATATCAGGCACTGGATGATGGGTTACATTACCTGCACCGCATCCACAAGGCGGTTAGTTCGGTCTCCGCAGACAACCCGGACCTGAATGCCCAGGAATTATGCGCGCGGGTTCTTGACGCGTTAGGGCTCCCCGCAACGAGCGCAAACCCACTCGTTGCGAGGACGATCGAAGCACACCGTGCCATGGCGTATGAGCCGATACAAAAGGAAAGCGAACCGCGAAAGAAGACTGTTCAGACGCTGGGAACCGAGAGGGGGAAATGAT
Source organism: Candidatus Methanospirareceae archaeon (assembly GCA_049975405.1). GTDB lineage: Archaea > Halobacteriota > Syntropharchaeia > Alkanophagales > Methanospirareceae > JACGMN01. Next base: position 14,178 of record JBNGDK010000016.1, on the reverse strand, counting down.
GCACGATGGCTGCGTCAGTACTGTACAGTGCCCACCCAAACCCTTGTCGTCTTAGCCCTCATTGCCCTGGAAAAAGCAAGAGACCACCGTACCTGTCTAAATATGCTATGGTTGACCTTTTACGCGTCATTTCCGGAATTGTTCTGGGTGATAACCGATTACTCGGATAGAGCTTAATAGGCGCCGGCGTGCTTCTTGCACTACTCGATAGATATATTCAAGTATTTCGAACGGGGATCTTAACGTACGTGACCTCAATATCTTCACCGGTTCCTGTGCCATCGGGCTGATTGGCCGAGTCATCATCAGAAAAGCATATGCCAGGCCGCATCGGGCGCGTCATTCCGCGCTTTGGGTAAAAAAAAACGATCGCATGCAGGATTGCGGATGAGCCGGAAGTTTGATTAGCTTAAAATACCTTTAGTATACCCATCCCCCTTACGGCAGTGGGTTTGTGAGGACGGAGAGGGATAGAACGAAGGGGTAGAAAAACATGTTAGTAAGGAAGATTGTAGCTGTTCTGTTATGGTTGGTAGTCCTGTGTACGATAGCCGCAGAGGCGCAGATGGGCGGTAGTAACATGGGTTCCGGTGGCCCAATGGGGCCTATGGGGCCTATGGAACGGTATCAGTACGCCCGAGAAATGCGGCAGGGCAGTGGCATGTACGGTCTTGGCTTTATGCACAGCGCAGGTTTTTTGCTGGGCGAATATGTGAACTTCGAGATAGATACCGATGGCGCGGTGATCAACTACAGTGTGGGCGGCTTCCCGGTTTTTGAGAAGATCTACTTCCAAAACTTCCAGTACGAAGAGAACATAACGACCGGAACGGTAACACGGGTCATCGGAGACGATGCATCAAAGACAATCCTGATTCACGACAATCCAAGCGGTAACATAAACCTGATGGCCGATACAGCTGCGGAAGCGGTATTCGAGTTATCCGACGGGGTTACGGCAGGCGAAATCGAAGGCGGTATCATGATCGAATCGGACGATATAACTGCGTATATCCTCAGTTCTTACTATCAAGGAACCGCTGTAACCTTCACCCGTGAGCAAGACACGATACGAGTGGGAATGCCCGCAGGCGGCGTGGTCGTCGTTAGAACAGGTGCAGTCAATCTCCCGATTGGCTCTGGTCCGTACCGTGAGATGTGGCGGTCTGCAAACAGAATAATGGCCCGGGGTGTCGCAACAGGTCGTTTCGGCTGCGAGATCGCAATCGGCAATCAATCCACGTATAGCCCCATAAACTACCGCACCGGCATCACCTGCTGGGCTGATCAATTTGACCGGAACAGACTGAGGATCCGGGTACAATCCACAGACCCCGCAGGCACGCTGGTTGGCATAAACTTCGATAACAGATCATATAACGTCAGTGATCCTGACCGGTTGCAGGTGCGACTCAATGACCGGCTCATGAACCGAACGATGGACCTTGACCGATTATACAATGAGACAGATCGTCCACAGTGTTGGTGGCTCGCACAGGATAATGCAGTCCAGATGCTCTGTAACATCCCGAATTTCTCAGAGCAAATTATTACTATTGAGACTGACGGTGCACCTGAAGGCACACCTACAGTAACGCCTGAAGCGACGCCAACGCCTACACCAACACCGTCACCAACACCAATTGCATCGCCATCCGAAACAGCAACGCCGAGACCGACGCAACCGGGGTTCGGGGTGGCAGTCGCAATCGCAGGCTTACTTGCAGTTGCGTACATCATGAAAAGAGGGCTTTAAGTAAAACCCTCCTTTTCTTTTTTCCCTGCGATTAGCATGACGTGAATTGGAAATACGAG
>JBNGDK010000016.1:1518-12263 GCA_049975405.1 Candidatus Methanospirareceae archaeon | reverse complement strand
TAACCATCCCGTTGCATGATGAATTGGATAACGGGACACTGAAAGCCATTTTCAGGCAGGCAGTGCGATATATTCCTGAAGCAGAACTTAAGCCGTACTTTTTCGGATAAGGTTACAAAATGAGCGCACTGAAAAAATACTTCAGTGATTGAGCAGTACTCAACGTACTACTTACTCACGTCGTGAACAGTCGGTAGATTCGCGTAATCTTATTCGGTAGCTTGGCCACCTCGTCAATCACGACCCAGCGGCTGTTCGCGTACATCCGCGGCAGGTACTCGGCCGCCTCGCGATCGACTGTGATGCAGAAGGACTTGATGCCATACCGCCCGGCCTCCCGGAGCGCCATTCGCGTATCTTCGATCGCGTAATCGCCGTGATACTCAAGATCGAGCGGCTTACCGTCACTCAGGAGGATCAACAACCTGGTCTTCTCCACCCTGCCCCGCAACTTCAGCGTTGTATGCCTGATCGCCGGTGCGATCCGGGTCGAGCGCTGGCTTCGCAGTTGCGAGATCTTGCTCTGGACGCGTTCATCGTAGGAGTCCTCGAACTCCTTAACGGTGTAAAAGAGCGAATTATCGCGCCCATAGCCGGAGAAGCAGTAGATCGCAAACGCATCTCCGAGCTCTTCCAGCGCCTCGGACATCACGATCAACGCCTCCTTCTCGCACGTCAGGGTCGCCCCGCTGGTGCTCCCGCTCACGTCAACGAGGAACGCGACGGCGATATCACGCGTTCGATTCTCCGTGCGTACGTAGTTCCGCTCGGACGGAGAGAGTCGTAGCCGCTTGTCAATGAAGTACTGCACCACGGCATCGAGATCAATATCGTTCCCCTCAAATTGCTCCCGCACCTTAACTAAACCCTCCGGCCTGAGCATCTGGAACTCGCGCCGGATGCACTTGATCAGACCACCGTACTTCTGCACCGTGGCGCGGTAAAAATCGGTTGAGCCACCGGTCAACTGCTGTTCTCGCACCCGCGTCCAGTTCGGCCGGTAATCGCCGATATCTATACCCCATTCATGATACAGGAACGTTCCGTGCTCTTTCTGGAGCGCATCACCCTCGCGAATGACCGTCTCGAGATCGCTCAAATATTCGCTTAAACGGTTCAGCTCAAGCGCGTCAATCTCTGATTCGACCGCCCGGGGCGTAACGCCCGTCTCCTTGAAGAGCGTTCGTAACAGGTGTTTGACGCGTTCTTCTGATGCTTGTTGGTGCTCTGACCGCTCCGCGGGCTCTTCGAGCTGTTGCCCGAACTGCTCCTGCCCGCTACTTTGCTGCTCCCCGGTGCGCTCCTGCCGCTCCAGTTTCTCGCTTATTTTTCGCGCTGCTCGGTTGAAATTGCCGATCGTCTCCTCAACCTTCGATTGATCGAGCGGTGCTGAAAACGGCGGCACGGATTCATATGGCCCTGGAATCGCCTCATCAATCAGGCTATACACGTCCGCAGCAACCCGTGCCGTCTCATGGATATCTGCCTGTGGCGAGGTTAATGGTTTGCTGCTCGATATCGCCTCATCAAGGACCGCAGCGATCGAATCGGGCGGCTGCTCGTTTGTCCAGCCGGCCGTCAAGGATTGCCCCAGCAGCTCCACGGCGCGTTGCTTATCCGTGGCCAGTGCCGCAAGCGGCGGGCGTTTCGTCAGCATGTGCCCGTTTATTGCACTGATCTGCTCACCGAGCGCCGGATATTCGGCTTGCAAACGTGCAGTAATCCGGTAATCCTCAAGAATGGTGGTGAGGTCACGCGCTAACGCAGGGTCAGGAAAACAGGCAAAGAACTGCTCCAGATCGCTACTCTCGGTCATACGCGCTCATCATATTTCGCCTTTAAACTCGACACGAGGTTACGCACGGTCACGAGCTCGAAATCGAAGCTGCCGTATTCCAGATGTGCCTCTTCATGCGTCGCGAGAACCTTGTAGAGCGTAAAATTCCGCGTTTCATCGCTGAATTCCTCCAGATACTCGGGCAGAAAGATCCGCTTGCCGTCGGTCGCTGCACCCTGCGCTTCCACGAGCTCGATCTGGTAGCCCAAAAGCGCATTCAGATAGGTCGCCAGAATATGCTTGATCTTCTTCAGCTCCAGACCGCGTGCGATCGTCTCCATGAACTGCGCACTTTCGGTCGTTTCGCCTCTGACGAACGAGGTCGCCCGGCCCTCATCAATACCCGTCAGTTCGGCCGCTCTGGTCGCCACCTCTTCAAAGCCTTCGTACCCCACGCGATCCACGAGTGCGGGGCTCTGTTCGAGCAAACTGACCGCGGTACTCCCGCTGTTCGTGGCAATCCGGTTACAGAGCTCGTAAACGTTCTTCACGAGCTCTGCATCGCCATACGAGTGCAATCGCCTGACGAGTTCGGGCGTTTCACCAAGTAAACGAACAGCGGTACGCCAGTTGACAGTGTCTGATACCTGACAGCACAGTGCATACACGCTCGTCATCAACTCGTCATCACCGTAAACGAGCACCTGCGCGATGAGTTCAGGGCTCTCATCGAGCACCTTCGCAGCGATAAAGCCGTCGTCCTTGTTCACCTCAGTGGTAAGATACGCAAGTTTCTTCAAACAGTCGCTGCCAACCTTATCGATGAGCTCAGGGCTCATCTCAAGCAGCCGTGCCGCAACAAAACTGTCATTACGTGCAATCACACTGCAGAGCAGCGCAAGCTCCTCCAAACACGCAATACCAGCACGATCGATAAGCTCCGGAGCCATGCCCAGCAGGGTCACCGCGGTGCGCCAGCTATACCGCGCTACTTGACGACCGAGCTGAGCGATCGCCTCCAAGCCCTCATACCCGACGCGATCGATAAGCGCGGGACTCTGCTCGAGCAACCGAACCGCAATCGATCGATTTGCGTGCGCGCTCTCCATACTGAGCGCAACGACATCCTGTAAGCCATCGTACCCCAGCCGATCTATCAGCTCGGCGCTCATGCCGAGCATTCGTGCCGCTACGAAGCTATTATCACGCGCAACCAGGGCAGAGAGCTCCGCAACCTTTTCCAGATCCGCATACCCGACCGTCTCGATGAGCTCCGGACTGAGCTCAAGCAGCCGAACGGCGGTCCCACCATGGGCCTCCGCAACCTGACTACAGAGCTTCACGACTCGTTTCGCCCGCTCGAGATCGCCATAGATCAGCAGGTGCTCAAGGGTATCCGGGCACTCCTCGAGCAGTCGAGCCGCCACAAAAGTTGCATCACCCGCTACCTTGCGTGCAAGCTCGTATACCAGCAGCACGAGCTCCACATCGCCGCAGGTGAGCAACCGTGCGACGATCTCCGGCGCCAGCTCGAGTAACCGAACAGCCTTCTTCTCACTATACCGCGTCAGCTGACTGCTCAGCCCGATAACCTGCTCCAAGCCGTTCTCGCCGATGCGGTCACGGAGTGGAGAGAGTGTGCTCACGAGTGTCTCGAACGCCTCGCCCTCGTACTGCCCCTTGAGCAGTAGTTTCACGTGCCGCTCGTCACGAGCACGCTTGAGATTCTCCAGGACCATTCGTCCAATTCGCACCTCACGTTGGTTCGCTACAGGGTGAAGTAATTTTTCAAGATCTCTTCAATGCTGCGCTTGAGATCAGCGTCGTGCGTCAGCGGCTCGGTTAACGTCGAGGAAAGTGCATCACGGATCGGTACACCGGTTTTGAGCAGCGTGCCGGCATAAACCAGCTCACGTGTGGACACGCCCTCTTCGAGCCCCTGATGGATGAGGTTTCGGATCTTATTCGCCGCTTTCACCAACCGCCGAGTGGTCTCGCCGTCCAGGTCGGTCTCACGATGCACGATCTCCGTCTCCAGATCCTCGCGCGGCCAGCCGAGATCGATACTAATAAAGCGTTGTCGTGTGCTGGGCTTCAATTCCTTCAGCACACTCTGATAATTCGGATTGTAACTGATCACGAGCATAAACTCCGCAGGCGCATAGAAGATCTTTCCCAGCTTCTCGATCAGCAAGTAGCGGCGATAATCGGTCAACGGGTGAATAACGACCATAGTATCCTTGCGCGCTTCTACCACCTCGTCCAGATAGATAATACCGCCGCTTTTTATCGCCATGAGCAGTGGCCCATCGATCCACTCTACCTCGTCACCTTTAATGAGGTACCGACCGGTCAGGTCATTACCGCTCAAGCCGTCATGACAGGCGACTGTAAAGAGTGGCCGGCCCAATTTCCAGGCCATGTACTCCACCAACCGCGTCTTCCCACTCCCGGTCGGCCCTTTCAGCATCACCGGGAGCTTGTTCTTATAAGCGGCCTCGAAGAGCGCGATCTCGTTACCCTGCGGTAAATAGAACGGCTCCTCATGTATCTCGAAGCTGCTATTCTCAAATAACCGCGAGTTCGCGTCCGTATCCATATACCTGTATAATAATATGTAATTGCGCCTTTGTATTCTTTTTTACATCGCTTTGATCCGCTCCACCGGAGACGCACCTTGCACGTACCTTCACCAGGCTGCATGCACCGATTGGGTGCTCGCCCGGGTCGCCACCAGAGTGTTCAAAAGCCGTTGAGGCTGCTATTCGGTCTGTCTGGAGTGGCGATTTAATACGGGTTCGCGCTTATGAGTGGTTATCGGAGGAGTGGTAACCGCCGACGGGAGTGAGAATAATGGTAGAGCACGTGTTCGAGAACGCCTTCTCAGAGCATCTGTTTGAGTACCGGACGGTAGAACGGAAGAAACTCCTGCTCTCGCTCTCCATTACTGCGGCTGTGATGGTGGTAGAGGTAATCGGTGGCATACTCACCAACAGCATTGCCCTGATCAGCGATGCCGGGCATATGTTCACGCACGCATTTGCGATGGGCATTAGTCTCATCGCCATTAAGATCGCCTGCAAACCGCCCTGCCACCATCGCACGTTTGGCCTTTATCGCGCGGAGATCTTAGCGGCCTTTATCAACGGGCTCTTTCTCCTCATTGTGGTCGGTATCATCCTCTACGAGGCGGTGCTCCGCTTGCTCCAGCCTCGGGACGTGCTCGGGCTCCAGATGCTCGTGATCGCTCTCCTCGGCCTCGCGGTCAACGTTATCAGTATCATTATCCTCCGGGGCTCCACGCGCGACCTCAACGTACGGAGTGTCTTTTACCACCTGCTGGGCGACGCGGCCTCCTCGGTGGGGATCGTCATTGCTGCGGTTATCATCTATTTCACCGCCTGGAACATCCTTGATCCGCTGGTCAGCATCGGGATCTCCGCGCTCATCCTTTACTGGGCAGGGGGGATTCTGACCGAATCGAGCAGGATCTTACTGGAAATAGCCCCTGCGGGACTCAATGTGGAACTCATTGCGAGCGACCTGACGACCCAGTTCCCGGAGATTGCTGAGCTTTTTAACCTGCATCTCTGGGCTATTACGCCTGAAATGCTCGTCTTTTCCGCACATCTGAAGCCGAAACCTACCGCGGATCCTGCTGAGCTGCCGAACCTGCTCGCACGCATCAATGCCCATCTCGCCGAGCGATACCACATCATTGAGTCCACCATACAAATTGCCCGTGAGGAGAATGGGGTCTGCACCATCCCGCAGCCCGCAAACCACGAAGCCGATCAATGAGAAACTGTACATCAGAACGTCTCTTAAGAATCTGTTGCATGCACTCTTAACCATGGAAGGAGTGCAGCCGCCGGCGGTAAGCGATCTTTTTTGGGAAGAAAGGACAGATGTTTCTGGAAACGGTCAAGATCCGCGAGTCAAGACGGTTAGTGTTGGATAACTATCTGAAGGTGTTGGACGAGCTAAATGAGCGGATTAACGGTATCGAACAATTACTGGAAGAGAAGGCGAAGTCACCGAGGAGGTGTTGCATGGTTGAGGACTATACCAGGCATCGGGCTCCATAACGCGGTACTCATCCTGAGCGAACTGGGAGAAGTATCCCGGTTTTTCCGCCCGCAGGGCCTCGTCTGCTACGCGGGCCTGGCGCCAAAGGTAGCGCAATCGGGCGACCAGGTACGGTACGGACATATCAACCGGCAGAGCAATGGCTTTCTCAGGTGGGCATTTGTTCAAAGCGCGTGGTCCGCAGTACTATCGTCCACGCCGAATCGATTCTAGCTAATTTATCAGAAGGCGAAGGCGTGAAGAGACACAAAAATAGCGATCGTGGCCACCGCGCGTCATCTTGCAGAATCGGGTCTATTGGGTGTTGACCAAACGAGAAGCTTATAAAGAACCTAAGGCACAAAGAGCTCGTCTTCTCCCTGATCCCGTCGAGGATCGTCAAACTGGGTGGAAGCCGCCATTGACGACGCGTAACCATGTGCCGAGGAAGGCATGTCGCTTGATGAGAACCGTGAGGGGGAAAGAATGAATAGAATCAGAACGCATATCTAGAATGGGGGAAAGGTGTTTTTCAGAGAGGAGAAGTATCAACTTTATATTACGGATTTCTGATTACATAAAGGAACATGGTTAGTAGAATCCCCCCAGAATTAAGAGCGGCGCTCTCACAGGGTGTGAGTTTTTCACTGCTGATAAAAGGCGGCCCGGGGACAGGGAAGACGATGCTCGCTTTTGAGATACTTAATGAGTTCGGGGGAGGAAATGCTATTTACCTCTCCACGAGGGTTTCAATTCCTGCTCTTTACCACCAATCTCCCTGGATGGAAGAACGTGCAGACGCCCTAACCGTGATAGACGCAACGAAGTTGTATATACCGCCGACTGCGGTGGAGGAAATACGGTATTATATCCCCGATGAAGCATACGCGAAGTATAAAGCGAGGCTCAGAGCGATAAAAGGCTTTTCGGGACCTTACTCTCTTTTTAACATTATTTACGAGAAGGTGGTAGATGCGGAAGAACCCGCGACACTCGTTGTTGATAGCTGGGAAGCGATAACAACGGAAGAAAAAGAGCTGATGATGGGCCTGTGGAAAGCTGCGATAACCGATCTCATAGAGACGTATTCACCGGAATACAGACTGAATTTGATACTCATAGCAGAAACAACTGACATAACCCCGCTCGACTATCTCGTTGACGGCATACTAGAGCTAAACAGCATAACGATAGATTACCGCAGGGCGAGGGAAGTGGTGTTTAAGAAACTACGAAGCACCAGAATAGACCAGCATAAATATGGTTTTACCCTAAACGATGGCCGATTCCGTTCTTTTTGTCCGTTCACGCGGAGGAAAATAGATAAGCCGAGAAAGGTCGATATTGTGCCAAATACGGCCACCCACGTATCTACGGGCTGTCGAGAGATAGATAAGATCTTGGGTGGTGGAATAAGTAAGGGAAGCACTGTAATGGTAGAATACGGCGATGATTTATCACTCTTGGGCTATCAATCTATCGTCGCACACATGATTGTAAACAGTATACAGCAAGGGATTCATTGCGTGATGATCCCGAGTAGCGGGTGGGATGAGCGGCGGTTAAGACGGGGTATAATACCTTTCGTGAAGGAAGAGGATTATCTCAAGTATTTCACGGTCTTCGAAATACGGAGGGAAGAGCGAGAAACGCGAGAAAACGTGAAGGTCTTGCCAGGTGTGGTATTATCAGAAGAGTTCCCAGTATTCATGGATTACATTTCTAGCTTAGAACCGCCGGTCATGGCCATTATCGGGACAGATTGGTTAGAGTATCAATATCGGTTGAAAGCGCTGGGAAACTTTGATGAAGCGTTAGAGATCTTCGCCTATTGGATAATGGACTTGAGGGAGGCAGAAAATGTAGGGGTATTTGCAATGCCTGCAGAGGGTGTATTGGGCGAAGGGCTGGGTCATATGATGAGCCATGGCTTTGTGTTGAGTGTGCTCAATCGGAGTGTGGTCTTTTATTGCAATCGTCCGGATACCAATCTATATTGCCTAGAGAATGTCATCACCGAAGACACTCTTAAGTTACAACTCACGCCGTTCGTCTGAAAACGGTGCACGGACTATTATATTGGGCAACATTTTTTATTCTTCAAAATTGAACTAGGCGCGGCGTAATTATTCGGGAGGTTATGTTTAGGTTTCGCAAGCACTCGGTTGGTATTCTAAATCCTCCTAGGACTCTAAGGATGCCAGTTCACACTGAAGGGCCGTAGAAGGGATACAGGTCACAGCGATACGGATAGTGAAGAAAAATTTCCCTTGCCCCTAATAAATCCGACGTTTTCCCGCATTCGCAGCGATTGCCGCCCTCGGATGGTGACGGCGATGGTTAAGAAGAAGGCGTAAACCGCGCGAGACACCGTCGCAGCAGTCGCGACGAATGATAGAACGGAGCGCGATATGCTACTTCTCGCGCATGAGACAAGTGGAAAGTTAACAATTTCATATCAGGCGTTAATTTCATCCGGATTCTGCGCCGAAGAGGCGCTACCATGATCGGCGCGGCAAAGGGATATGGTGCCGACTTTGTCCTCGTTGGCGGCTTGACGCGCGACGGCCCTTATGATTGTAAAACACTCTATTACCGTTTTCTCGATGAACAGTTCCCTGAACTCGTTTCGAAATACCGGAGCCTATACCATGTATTCCCGTACCCGCACAAACGTACAGTGCTGAGCTCGCGAAACGAGTGACTCTGCTGTGCCAGAAGCATGGGATTCGGAATTCGATTATCGAATCAACCAGTTAATAACTTGTCTTTCCAAGAGATCCGGGCAGAGGGGCTGGCCGGCGCTGAGCCATGACCGTGAAGCTGAGGGCTCACTGCGGAACCTCGCAATCCCATAGCTTTAAATTGCTACCCGTACAACCGTAGAGCGGTGATGGACTAGGATGAACGGTAAACGGATACTCATTGCCACGGTAATCGGCCTGCTCTGCGGACTCTTCTGCGCGTATGGTACGGTAAGAATAGATGATCCGAGTTTCACGGTGACTTCGGGCATGCTGGCATCAATTGTGTACAACCGCGTGCTCATCGGCTTCGTGGTAGGTATCTGGGATGATCTCAAGCTCCATCCTGTTCTGCGCGGTGCACTCATAGGAGCGGTGATAACAATGGCCATGAGCATTATCCCGATCGTCGATGGGGCTGCAATCGGGGGACTGACATTCATTGGATTCGGAATCGTCTACGGTATCCTTGCTGATGTAGTGGCAACCTGGGCTACAAAAGAGAACCGCTAGGTGTCGAATCGCTCCGCTTGCCGGGCGCTGTCACATGGACCCTACGTTTAGATTGCCAAACAAATCCAGGTACCGTTCAGTTCTGTGTACCGTAATCTAACTATTTTCGGTGCTCCTTGCCGGATTAGAACTTTTTTAGGCGGTGCGTTTTCTGTTACTAATCTCCGCAGTACTGATTGAAGAAGTGAATGCACGAGAGGTAGAGGCTGAACCCGATGTTCTGCTCTAGGAATCGGTTTTTTACCGTTTATGGGTACGCGCGATGAATAACCAGGTCTTCGTCGTTCGCTGTCCGGATTACGAGCAGGTTGGGGACCAGATGGCGGACCTGCTGGCGATGATGGGCGGCATGCGTGCGTTTGTTGCCCCGGGCGATAAGATCGTACTCAAGCCGAATCTGCTCCAGCCGGCGGACCCAAAGAAGGCGGTGACTACGCACCCTGCAGTGGTGGCTGCGGTGGCGCAGTTGGTTACGGGCGAGGGCGCATATCCGGTGATTGCGGACAGTTCCGGCCCCGGCTACCCGTATACCAGGAGCGTTCTGAAAAGGTTTTATCGCACCTGTGGACTGGAAAGGATCGCGAATCACGGTGGAATCACGCTCAATTACGATATCCGGTTTCGCACGGTTTCGTATCCGCAGGGGAAGTTGATCAAGCAGTTTGAGGTGATCATGCCGGTGCTCGAAGCAGATGGACTGGTAAACCTCTGCAAATTGAAGACACACACCTTTATGCATATGACGGGCGCGGTAAAGAACCTCTTCGGCGTCGTTCCTGGCCTGACGAAGCCAGGCTATCACGCGAAATTGAACGATAAGGCCCGTTTTGCCGCGATGCTGCTCGATCTTGCTGAATACCTCACGCCCATGCTCTCGATTATGGACGCCGTAGTCGGTCTGGAAGGCGAAGGGCCCGGGACACGGGGAAGACCCCAGCACGTTGGCTTGCTGATCGGCGCACGAAATCCATTAGCACTTGATGTCGTCGCGAGCGAGATCATCGGGCTTGAACGGGCGCGAAACCCGATCTTGATGGAAGCAGAGCGCCGTGGGCTCTTCCCCACCCGGCTTACCGAGGTGGAACTCGTCGGTGCCGAGAAAGAGGACTTACGTGTCTCCGGTTACCAACTGCCAGGAACCGTTGCGGAAGGCATGGGTCTCGGTCGGTGGGATGTTTTCAGGCCACTGCTGAAGAGCTGGACAACGCTGAAGCCGCGTGTGATCAAGGACAGCTGCACTGCCTGCGCTGTCTGTCGCGACTCCTGTCCCGCGGGTGCGATCACGATCATCGACGGTCATGCGCGGATCGATGATGATAGATGCATTCGCTGCTACTGCTGCCACGAGTTGTGTCCTGAAAGCGCAATCACGCTCCATCAGGGTTTCCTGTACCGGATGGTAACGAAATGAGCAGGAAATAGATGTCGGCTTTTAGCCCGATGTAAAGGGCGTCGTTGAGAAATCATGACGCTGAGATCTTTAATACCGAAGACACAGACAGCTCGACGACGGTGTCCGCTGGATAACGGAAAGTAAAGTCGGTGTAAGGAGGATTTTTCTCGTTCATGCTATAGCCTCTAAAAGCCGGGTTAGTACGAAAATAATCGCCACAATGAGCCCGAGAATGATCACAATTTTGAGT
>JBNGDK010000016.1:0-1418 GCA_049975405.1 Candidatus Methanospirareceae archaeon | reverse complement strand
CCGCGCTCGGCGTGGTGATCTGCGCCGACGAGACCGAATCGGATGTCTGGATTGAGGACTGCTCGATCGCTGCTATTATCCTACAACTCACCGGGCAGAGTCTGGGACTGGGCTCATGCTGGATCCAGATACGAAAACGGATGCATGACGACGCGCTAACCGCTGAGGCGTACGTCAAAGACATGTTTGGGTTACCGGAGCAGATGAGGGTGGAATCTATCGTCGCCTTTGGCTACCCGGCAGAGTCAAAGCCGCCGATTCCCAAATCAGAACTTGAGTACCACAAGATTCTCGTTACAGGATAGAACGAAAGATGGAAATGGTTCCTGAGCAGGCTGTTATCCCAATTTCATTCGGGTTCGTCAACGCCTTCCTCGTTATAGGTAAACGTCCGATCCTGGTAGATACGGGCACCCCGGGCACCGAGCAGAAGATACTCAAGACGTTTAAGGCGCTCGGCATCACGCCGGAGGAGCTTGCACTTATCGTTGTCACACACGGCCATACCGACCATTTCGGCAGTGTGGATCGCCTGAAGGAGCTCACCGGTGCACCCGTTGCGATGCATCGCCGCGATGTTGAAGCGCTTCAGAACGGGACGATGACGCTCCGACCGCGAACAATCCTGGGGCGCGTATTCACCCTCTTCGGACATGAAGGTAAGTTTGTGCCTGCGTTCGTCAACAATGGCCCGGAGATCCTGCTCGACAATGAACTGTCATTATCGGACTTCGGCGTTGACGGTACGATAATTTTCACCCCGGGGCACACGGCAGGCTCCATATCGGTCTGGTTATCAACCGGTGAGGTCATCGCTGGCGATTTGCTCATGGCCTTGAATCGCAAAAAGCCCGGCTGGCCGATCTTCGCCGATGACATGGAGCAGGTACGCGCAAGCGTTTCCGCACTCCTGAGCCGCTCGCCGAAGCTTATCTATGCTGGCCATGGCGGGCCGTTTACGCCTGAATCGGTCAGAAAACTCCTTGAATAGAGGATAGTGAACAGATATGGAACGGATCTATCTCCAGGCTCTCGGCGTCTGGGTGCTCCTCCTTATTCTGGCCATCGTGAATGCCGCACTTCGGAACACCGTCTACGAGCCCATCTTCAAGAGCGAATTACTCGCACATCAGATCAGCACCGTGACGGCCATCATCCTGTTGCTCGCAACGATGCATGTGTTCTTCTCGAAGACGCGCGCACCGTATACCGGGACGGATCTTCTCGTCATCGGTGTACTGTGGTTGGCGCTCACCATCGCCTTCGAGTTCGGGTTCGGACACTACGTCATGGGGACTCCGTGGCCGCGGCTGCTCCACGATTACAACCTCTTTGCAGGACGTCTATGGATTCTCGTGCTCGTGACCATACTGGTAGGCCCGTACGTTATTGGCCGCTATCTGCTCGCTCGTTGCTAG